>CAZBDL010000252.1:0-5779 GCA_964490525.1 uncultured Victivallales bacterium
TTCTCCTCGGGCAGTTCGCCGAGGAGCTTGACGATGTCCTGGTTGGTGACCTTGGACGCCTCGTCGAGGGTCATGCCCTTGACCAGTTCGGTGAGGGCGGAGGACGAGGCAATGGCGCTGGCGCAACCGAAGGTCTTGAACTTGGCGTCGACGATCCGCCCGTCGGGCCCCAGCTTCAGGGTCAGCTTCAGCGCGTCTCCGCAGGTGATGTTGCCCACCTCCCCGACCGCATCCGGAACCTCAACCTCGCCGACATTGCGCGGATTCAGGAAATGGTCCATCACGGTGTCCGTGTAGTTCCACATGGCCGTACCTCCGGGTAATCCTTATTGCGTTAGTATAATATACCCCGCGCGGATGGCGATGCAAGCGGGGCGAGGCTTGCGTGGGGGGGAGGTGCTATCCGGCAAAGAGGCTATGGCTGGAGAAGTTGGGATCGCTGGTAAGGTTGATGCCGAGGCGGCGCAGGCCAGCGTCGTCGCCGGGGGTGGGGATGTGGGTGAGGTGCATCTCGCAGCCGCGGAGCTGGGCGAGCTGAGCGAGGGCGAGTTCGGCGGCGGGATTGCCGGCGGCGCTGACGCTGAGGGCGATGAGGGTCTCGGTGAGGTCCATGCTGGCGCGGCTGGCCTGGAGGATCTCGGTGCGCAGGTGGGCGATGGAGCCGATGATCTGCGGGGGAATGAGGTGGCATGGGTCGGGCAGGCCGGCAAGGATCTTGACGGCATTGAGGACGACGCTGGAGGCGGCATGGAGCTGGGGGGAGTTCTTGCCGGTGACGATGCGGCCGTCGGGCAGCATCAGGGCGGCGCCGCAGAAGATGCCGTTGTTGCCCTTGTCCGTCTGCGCCTCGGCGGCGGTGGCGGCCTCGCGAGCAGGCTTGACGACGGGGCGGTCGAGGGGGGAGAGTCCGACCTCCTCCATGAGCAGCTTGGCGCGGTCGACGGTGTCCTTCTCGGCCAGGCCGAGGGCATACTCGCAGTGGTAGCGGAAGTGGCGGCGGATGATTTCCTGTCCGGCCGCCGCCCGCACGACGGCATCGTCGCGGATGGCAAAGCCGGCGCGGTTGACGCCCATATCGGTGGGGGATCGGTAGGCGTGCTCCTCGCCCATGATGCGGAGCATGATGCGGCGGACGACGGGGAAGATCTCGACATCGCGGTTGTAGTTGACGGCGGTCTCGCCGAAGGCCTCGAGGTGGAAGGGGTCGACCTGGTTGTAGTCGGCGATGTCGGCGGTGGCGGCCTCGTAGGCGATGTTGACCGGGTGCTTGAGGGGGAGGTTCCAGATCGGGAAGGTCTCGAACTTGGCGTAGCCGGCGGGGACGCCGCGGCGGTGCTCATGGTAGATCTGCGAGAGGCAGGTGGCCATCTTGCCGCTGCCGGGGCCGGGGGCGGTGACCACGACGATCGGCTTGTCGGTCTCGATGAAGGGGTTGGCGCCGTAGCCCTCGTCGCTGACGATCCGGTCGATGTCGGTCGGGTAGCCGCGCAGGGCGCGGTGGGCGTAGACGCGGACGCCGCGGCGCTCGAGCTGGGCAATGAACTGGCGGACGGCGGGTTGATCCTCATAGCGGGTGACGCAGACGGCGCGGACAGTGAGGCCGCGGGAGCGCAGGTCGTCGATCAAGCGCAGGGTGTCGGCGTCATAGGTGATGCCGAAGTCGGCGCGGACCTTCTTGCGCTCGATGTCGCCGGCATAGAGGCAGATGACGATGTCGGTGCGCTCGCGGAGGCGCTGGAGGAGGCGGATCTTGACGTTCGGGTCGAAGCCGGGCAGGATGCGGGCGGCGTGGTAGTCGAAGACGAGCTTGCCGCCGAACTCCAGGTAGAGTTTGTTGCCGAAGCGCTCCGCCCGCTTCAGGATGGCGGCGGACTGCTCCTCGAGATAGGCCTCGTTGTCGAAGCCGACTGCCTGATGCACGGGAAGGCCCTCCTCGCGGTGCCCGCGCCCGGGCAGGCTGGGCGCGGCATGATGATGTCGGGTGGGAAACGACCGGACGGGGAATATTTGCCCGCCCGCCGCCGGATACAAGCCGGGAGGTGAGGATTTCGCGTGGGGAGCAGGGGCGGGGACGGACTGACCAGGACTCGTTGGTGCGGGAGGGGCGCGCCGCCTTGTCTTTCCGGGGCGGCGATGATAGGGTTTTGCTCTGTCATCCGCAACCCCAGACGCTAAGGACGCGCCATGTCGACCATCCGCCAATACGGCCGTTTTCGCCCCGCCGAGGATTGCTTCGAACTGACGGCGGAGCCACCGCGAAAATGGGTGAACGTGCATGTCAACCGGATCGGCGAGACGGAGCTTTACAGCGAGGTGAGCAACCTCGGTGACGGGCCGATCTGGACGCGGGACGCGCAGGGGCGGACCTGCCGGCTGGTGAGCTACGACGACAAGTACCTGTACGTCCGCGACGACGATGCGGGGACGGTCTTCTCGCCGTGGGGTGCGCCGGCGCCGCAGCCGACGACGCGTCGCGCCTGCCGCTACTACGCGGCGAAGACCGAGATCACCGGGCGCTGCAAGGGGCTGGAGGCGACCCACCGGGTGTTCTGTCCGCGCGACCACGTCCTCGAGGCCTGGACGGTGACGGTGCGCAACCTGACGGACCGTCCGCGTCGGATCTCGGTGTTCGCCTATGCGCGCTTCCAGCTGAACGGCTGCGACGCGGAAGGCAAGGGCATCGGCAAGGAGACGTATTCCGAGGTGCTGCCGGAGATCGGCGGGGTGTTCGTGACCAACCGCAGCGTCGATGTGCCGAGCGACCGCTACAAGGGCTACCTGGTGGCGCTGCGGGACTTTCACGCGGCCGACGGCTACCGCGACCAGTTCCTGCGCAGCGAATTCGCCGTGGGCACGCCGAAGATCCTCTTCGGGCACCACTGCCGGAACCGCGGCTGGTACGGGCCGGACTGCGCGGGGGCGGTCCAGGTCAAGCTCGAGATCCCGCCGCGCGGCGAGGTCCGCGCGGACTACCTGATCGGCCAGGCGGCGTCACCTGCGGAGGTGGCGGCCACCCGTGCCGCGCTCAGCCCGGAGAGGCTCGACCTGCTCTGCCTCGAGCAGGAGGGCATCGAGCTGGCGCGGGCCCGGGCGTTCCAGGTGAAGACCGGGCACGAGGCCTACGACAACCTGTTCAACATCTTCGTCAAGAAGCAGATGTACTCCTACCTGATCAACAAGAGCGGGTTCCGCGACAACCTCCAGGTCGACTATGCGATGGCGCTGGTGGACTATGCGGTGGCGGAGGACAACTTCCTGCGGGCGCTGGCATCGCAATATGCGGACGGGCGGGTGCCGCACGGGTTCCGGCCGCTGAACCGGCTGACCTACTCGGACAAGCCGGCGTGGATCCTGCTGGTGGTGCCGGAGCTGGTCAAGGAGAGCGGCGACGCGGGGCTGCTGGAGAAGGTGGTTCCGTATCTGGACAGTGCCGAGACGGGCACGGTCTGGGACCATGTGAAGCGCACCTGCCGCCACCTGGCGAAGGACACGGGCCGGCACGGGCTGTGCGACCAGCACCATGCGGACTGGAACGACGGTCTGGAGGCGACAAAGGAGGCGGGGGCGAGAGAGAGCGTGATGGTCTCGATGCAGTTCTGCCATGGCCTGCTCGGGGTCGCCGAGCTGGCCCGCCGCATCGGCGACGCCGAGTTCGCCGGACAGTGCGACGCCTGGTACCGCGAGTTCCGCGACCGGATCAACGAGGTCGCCTGGGACGGCGAGTGGTATGTCCGCACCCTCTGCGGCGACGGCTACCGGATCGGCGCGCGGAACAACCGCGAGGGGCAGATCTTCCTCAACGCCCAGGTCTGGGCGGTGCTCTCGGGGGTGGCCGACCCGGAGCGGGCGCGGTCCTGCATGGCCGCCGTGGACCGGCTGCTGAAGACCGACCTTGGCTTTCGCATCTGCTATCCGGGGTTCTCGGCCTACGACCCGCGGGTCGGGCGGATGTCCAGCTCCCTGCCGGGCTTCGCCGAGAACGGCGGCATCTACAACCATGCCTCGGGGTTCAAGACGGTGGCCGACTGCATGCTGGGCCGGGCGGAGGAGGCCTGGGAGACCTTCACCATGGTGGCGCCGGACAGCCCGCGCAATCCGCTGGCGGTCTCCGGGGCGGAGCCCTTCTCATTCAACAACATGTACGCGCTCAGCGAGCACCTGCGGGGGTGGTCGGGCTATCCCTGGCGGACCGGCACGGCCGCCTGGTTCACCGTGGCGATGGTCGAGTGGATCTTGGGCGCGCGGCGCCACCACGACGGCCTGCTCGTCGATCCCTGCCTGCCGAAGGCCGTGCCGAGGGCGAAGGTGAGCCGCCGCTTCCGGGGCGCCACCTACCACCTCGAGATCGACAACCGCGAGGGACGGGGGCGCGGCGTGCGGCGCCTGAGCATCGACGGCAAGCGCGTGGCGGGCAACCTCCTGCCGGTCCTTCCCGCCGGCGCCGAGGCCCGTGTCAAGGTGGTGCTCTAGGCGCTTGACTTTCGCCGTTTGCGCCGGTATCGTCTCTTATTCAGGAGGCCGCATGAACCAGGCTGGCGAAGATCTGCCGCGGGGCAGCGAGACGATTCTCGTGGTCGACGACCAGGAGACGATCTGGGACTTCCTGATCGAGGCCCTGCAGAAGCTGGGCTACCAGGTGATCCTGGCGGAGAACGGCCAGGACACCGTGGAGATCTACCGCGCCAACCCCGGGCAGATCGACCTGGTGATCCTGGACATGATCATGCCCAAGATGGGGGGGCACAGCGCCTTCTACCAGTTGCGCGCGATCGACCCCGGGGCCCGCGTCCTGCTGTCCAGCGGCTATGTCTCCGAGGAGGAGGTGGCCGACCTGCTGAAGCAGGGGGCGGCGGGCTTCCTCGCCAAGCCGCACCGCATCGCCACCCTGGCCCGCGAGATCCGCCGCATCCTCGATGCCGGGCCGTCGGGCAAGCCGACGGCGACGCCCCGGCCCTGAGGGGATTGCATTTTCCGGGTCAGGGTATAGACTATGGCTCCCCGCCGGCAGCCTCCGCATCCCGCGGCGGCCTGCGACGAGTCCCCAGCCAAGGAGCGCCGCCATGACGACCATCTACGATGTCCACGCCCGCGAGATCCTCGACTCCCGCGGCAACCCGACCCTCGAGGTCGAGGTCACCCTCGAGAACGGCACCATCGGCAGCGCCGCCGTGCCCTCCGGCGCCTCGACGGGCGAGAACGAGGCCCTCGAACTGCGCGACAAGGATCCCGGCCGCTACCTCGGCAAGGGCGTCCTCCAGGCGGTGGAGAACGTCAACGAGAAGATCTTCCCCGAGGTCGAGGGCATGGACGCGCTCGACCAGGTCGGGATCGACCAGGCGATGCTCGACCTCGACGGCACCAAGACCAAGCAGAACCTCGGGGCCAACGCCATCCTCGGCGTCTCGCTGGCGGTCGCGCATGCGGCGGCCAACGCCCTCGAGGTGCCGCTGTTCCGCTACATCGGCGGGGTCAACGCCAAGCACCTGCCGGTGCCGATGATGAACATCATCAACGGCGGCTCGCACTCGGACGCCCCGATCGCCTTCCAGGAGTTCATGATCCGGCCGGTCGGCGCGGCCAGCTTCCGCGAGGGGCTGCGCATGGGGGCCGAGGTGTTCCACGCCCTGAAGGCGGTGCTGAAGAAGCGCGGCCTGAGCACGGCGGTCGGCGACGAGGGCGGCTTCGCCCCGACGCTGAAGGGCACCGAGGACGCGCTCGAGAGCATCAATCGAAAACACATCTTCAATCGGCATCAAGAAATCCTTATCAACTTCGCGTA
>CAZBDL010000253.1:0-5761 GCA_964490525.1 uncultured Victivallales bacterium
TATGGCGGCGGTGGGTGACGCGTTGTCGGGCAAGGTCGACGGGGTCGTCACCACGCCGATGAACAAGGCGGCGGTGAACCTGGCGGGGATTCCCTTCACCGGGCACACGGAGCTGATCGCCGAACTGTGCGGCGTGCGCGACTATGCCATGATGCAGTCGGCGGGCCGGCTGCGCGTCGCCTTCGTCACCACCCACGTGGCCCTGCAGGAGGCGCCGCGCGCGGCGACCCGCGAGCGGATCGTGACGGTGGCGCGGCTGCTCTGGGCGGCGGTGCGGGCGGAGGGGGTGGCGCGGCCCCGGCTGGCGATGGCAGCGCTCAATCCCCATGCCGGCGAGGAGGGGCACATGGGGCTGGAGGAGCGGATGGTGCTGGTGCCGGCGCTGGCCGAGCTACGCGAGATCGGCCTGGACATCGCCGGGCCGTTTCCGCCGGACACCCTGTTCGTGCCGCGCATCCGCCGTCAGTTCGACGGCATTCTCGCGATGTACCACGACCAGGGGCACATCCCGTTCAAGATGCTGGCCTTCGACCGCGGCGTGAACTCGACCCTGGGGTTGCCGATCATCCGCACCAGCGTCGACCACGGCACCGCCTTCGACATCGCCTGGCAGGGGCGTGCGGATCTCGGCAGCCTGGCGGCGGCGATCCGCCTGGCCGCCCGACGCGCGCGGCGTCGGCCCATTCCGCCGACGACAGCTTGAGGACGCCCACAGGCAGGGGCGAGGCAATCTTCCCGGGGCGTTGATCCTGCGCCCCCTCCCCCCGTTTCACCGCCCGTGGCACGGGAGGTAACGTCCGATGGTACGGCGCTTTCGCCGAAAGCGCCGCGAGGTGGCGGCTGGATGGGCGCAGGGCACCGTCGCGGGCCGTGCCGGTTTCGGCGAAGCCGGCATACCACTGGCCAGCCTAATGGGTGGGGATGGCGTTGTCCGTCGCGGTGAACAGGGCGGAGGTCGACGTTCAAGATGCCGCGCCGGGAGTGGGTCACATGCCACTGAAGGCGTCCATCATGGGCTTGGCGATAGGGGCGAGCAGGACGATGAAGATGCCGGGGAGAATGAGCAGCAGGAGGGGGAAGGTGATCTTGACGACGGCCTTCTGGGCCTCGGCCTCGGCGGAGAGGAGGCGCTTACGGCGCATCTCGCCAGCGGTGGCGGCGAGCATCTCGCTGACACTGGTGCCCATTTCGATGGCCTGGGCGAGGGAGGTGAAGACGGTGGCCGCCTCGGGGGCGCCGATGCGCCGAGAGACGTTGAGGAGGGCTTCGGCGGTGGGGGTGCCGAGCTGGAACTCGCGCTGAAAGAGACGCATCTCGTCGCGCACCGGTCCGGGCAGATAGATCTGCACGAGATAGTTGACCGAGGCGTGGAAGTCGAGGCCGGACTCGGCGGCGATCTTGAGGATGTCGAGGCCTCCGGGAAGCTGCCTCATGAAGAGGGCGCGGCGGTGGGCGGCGGCGTCGCGCAAGGCGGATCCCGGATAGAGAAACCCGAGGGCGGCGAAGGCCAGCGCCACCAGCAGGACAAGGTCGGCGGGAAATCCGCCAAGCTCGCCGATGACCACCAGGACGAGCGCCAGGACGAGCGGCAGGACAAAGCGCGCGGCGAGGATCTCGGCGGCATCGAGGCCGCCCCAGAACCGCCCGGACGCCAGCAGGTCCTGGCGGTAGTTGCGCAGGTTGTCGCGGACGAAGCCGGCGACGGGTTCGCGGCGCCGGAAATGGTCCGCCAAGGGGCCAAGCAGGATGCGGAAGGCGCGGATCGGCACGCTTTCCCGGGCGGCGGGCGGGGCGCCGTCGTCGGCCTCGCCCGAGCCCAAGTACATGCGCAGCAAGCCATAGCCCAGCAGGGCCGCGGCGAAGCCAGCGGGGCCGCAGAGGCCGACCAGGTGCATGGCGTCGGCGGCGTTCACATCTCGATCTCCATAACCTTGCGGATCCAGAAATAGGCGACGACCTGCATGACGAAGACGGTGAAGACCGAGCCAAGGCCGATCGGCGAGCCGAGGAACGCGAGCATCTCGTCACGCCGGATGAGGGTCATGACCACAAGGATGACGAAGGGGAGGATGGTCATGACCAGGGCCTGCATGCGTCCCTCGGCGGTGAGCGACTGGACCTGCTGGTTGAACAGGTAACGCTCGCGAATGGTCTGGGCGAGACGCAGGTAGCTCTCGGCGAGGTTGCCGCCGTGGCGCAGGGACAGCTCCGAGGCAATGACCGTGAGCTTGACGTCCATCAGTCCGACCCGGTCGGCCCAATGGCGCATCGCCTCGGGCAGGCTGCTGCCCAGGCGGCATTCGCCGACGAGGATGCGGAACTCGTCGGCAATGGTCGGGGGTAGCCGGGACAGGTTACGCTCGATGGCCTGGTGGAGGGTCAGGCCGGCGCGCAGGGAGCTGCTCAGGACTTCGAGGGTGCCGGGCAGCTCGGCATTGATCCGGTCGAGCCGCTTGCGGGCAATGTAGGCGGCGACGATATGGGGGAAGAGCAGGCCGAGAGAGGCAAGGACAAAGCCCAGGAGGATGCCGCCGAGCAGGTGGGCACCGCCGAGAGCCAGGCCGAGGACGAACAGGCCGAGGGCGATGAGCAGGCTCGCCTGCAGCAGGCGCTCGGGGGGGAGGAAGCCGGGCACCAAGGCGAGCCGGCGGCGGAGCGAGCTTAGCGCCCAGTCCTCGTAGCCGCCGGTGACGAAGAGCAGGGCGGCCAAGCCATAGCCGGCCAAGGCGACAGCGGCAAAGACGCACAGCAGCACGCCCCAGAGCGGCATGGGTCACCCTTCCTTGGCGGGCTCGTCCCGGAACCAGGCGGGATCCAGGGCGATGCCGCGATGGCCGAATTCCTCGACGAAGGTCGGCGGGGCGACCGGCACATGGCGGCCCAGCACCCGCCGGGTCCCCTGCTCGATCCCGCTCTGTCGGAAGGCAAAAATCTCGCGCAGGTCGGGCTCCCCGTCCTTCAGCCCGACGATCTCGCTGATGGCGGTGATCTTGCGGGAACCGTCGGAGAGGCGCGACGTCTGGACGATGAGGTTGACGGCGGAGACGATCTGGTTGCGGATGGCGACCAGAGGCAGGTCCATGCCGGCCCTCAGGACGAGGGTCTCGAGCCGGGAGATGGTGTCGATGGGGGAATTGGCATGGACGGTGGTGAGGGAGCCGTCATGGCCGGTGTTCATGGCCTGGAGCATGTCAAGGGCCTCGCCGCCACGGCACTCGCCGATGACAATGCGGTCGGGGCGCATGCGCAGGGCATTCTGGACCAGACGGCGGATGGGAACCTCGCCCTTGCCCTCGACGTTGGGCGGGCGGGCCTCCATGCGCACGACATGATCCTGCTGAAGCTGAAGCTCGAGGGAATCCTCGATGGTGACGATGCGTTCGTCGTGCGGCAGGAAGCGGGAGAGGGCATTGAGCAGGCTGGTCTTGCCGCTGCCGGTGCCGCCGGAGACGACGATGTTCTTGCGGGCCTTGACGCAGGCGTCGAGGAAGGCGCCCATGGTGGGGGTGAGGCTGCCCAGCTCGGCGAGCCGGGCGACATCGAAGGCGGACTTGCCGAACTTGCGGATGGTCAGGCAAGCGCCATCGGGGGTGATCGGGGGGATGACGGCATTGACGCGTGAGCCATCGGGCAAGCGCGCGTCGACCAGCGGTGAGGACTCGTCGATGCGCCGACCCAGCGGGGCGACGATGCGCTCGATGACGGTGAGCAAGTGCTCGGGGCTGCGAAAGACGCGGCCGCTCAGCTCGATGCGCCCGCGCTTCTCCATATAGATGCGGTGGCAGTCGACGACCATGATCTCGGTGACGTCATCGTCGGCCAACAAGGGCTCGAGCGGGCCGAGATGAAGCAGGTCCTGGATGATCTCCTCGCGGATGCGTCCGCGCTCGGCTTCAGGCAGGGCGGCAGTGACGGGACTGGCAGCGAGAAGGCTGCGAACGAGGTTGACGGCCCGCTTCTCAAGCTCCTCGTCGCTGATCGGGTCGCCGCCGCCATGGCCGACATTGAGCTGGGCGGTGACCTCGGCGGCGATGCCGCCGAGAACCCCGCTCAGAGCCGCGCTGCCACCGTCCTCGCCGACTGGACAGCAGGCCTGGACATCGACCGTACCCAGGCGAAGCATGGTCTCGCCGACCAAGGCCTCGCAGGCCACGGGGCGGTTGCCGATGGCGACGCCAGGATCGGCCCCGGCATCCCGAACCCACCATTGGCCGTCGATCTGCAGGAACTCGGCCACGCAAGGAGCGGCCGCGGATGCCACAGGCAGGACCAGATCGGCGTCGGCAGCGGCACCGGCCCGGTAGACACGGCCCGGCGTCGGCGGAAACTCCGCCGCCGGACGACCGTCAACCATGATTGTCAGACCTGCGGGCATGGGGATATCATGGGGATATGGGGGGATGGTGGATTACAGATTACCAATGGTCTTACAACAGCCTTGACTTCAGCCCAAAAAGTTCAAGCTCAGGGTGTGGGATTTTCCTTCCCGCAATCTACTCCTCCTCTCGTTCCTCGGCCTCGATGATCTCCAGCTTGATGGGACGGGTCTTGGTTTCCTCATAGAGGCGCTCAACATGCTCGCCATGGACGTTCACGCCCTCCTCGGTGAGCGGCGTAATGCGGATGAGCAGGAGCAGATTGCCGTCCTGGTCGGCCTCCTTGGTGTTGGCAAAGAGGTTGCCCAGCATCGGGATGTCGCCGACATAGGGCAGGACCTGGCGGGCAACCTGGTCGGACATCTTGTTCATGCGGTTGACGAGGATGATGTCCCCCGGCGCGATGGTGTACTTGGACTGGAGGTTGTACTTGTCGAGAGTCAGGGGATCGTCCTTGAGCACGCCACTGACCTGGACGTTGACATCAGCGGAGATGCTCTTCGGCCCGATCATGGTCGGGGTGATCTCGACGATGAAGCCATAGTCGACCTGGGTGGTCTCGGTGACCTGGACGCCAGTGGTCTCCTTGTAGATCGTGCCACCCTGCTGGAGGCGAACCTGCTCGCCGCTGCGGGTGGCCATGCGCGTCTCGTAAAGCACTTTCATGCCGCTGCGGATTCGCTGCATGCCGACAGAGCCGTCATTGGTGACCTCGCCGTCCAGCTCCCAAGACTCGGTCTCCTGGCGGGAACGGACATGGTTGTCGAACTGCCAGACATCCGTCTCCTTGGGGTTCCAGTTGAGGCTGTACTTGACCTCGTTCATGACCAGGCCGATGTTGTTGTCGACGCCGCGGCTGACGTTGACAAACTTGACCTCGACGGCCAGAGGGGCGCCGCCGAGCTTGAGTCCGGCGGCGTTAACCAGGCAATTGGCGGCCTTCGCGTAGGCCTCGATGACCGAGACGACATCCTTGCGCTTGGCGTCGTCGAAGATCTGGCCGCCCAGGTAGACGGTGTTTTCGAGGACCTCGGCGGTGACGCCCGCATAGCCCTGGCCCTGCAGGTAGCCGTCGATACGGCGCAGCAGGTCGGGATGGGAGAAGGTCACATTGTTGATGATGCGCTTGGGATCGAGGGCGACGGCGCTCTCGACCTTGCGAATGACCGTGTTGCGGCTGACCTCGCCGGAGAGGATGAGATGGCCGTTGGTGACGACCATCTCGATGTTCGGACTGTCGGCGAAGAGGTATGAGATGGTGTCCCAGTAGGGGGGGACGACCTTGACATGGACAACGCTGCTGCCGCCATCGGCGAGAGGGCAGAGGATGCGGGTGTCGCCCATCTGGGCGCCGACGACGATGAGGTGTCCAGGCTGGTCAGCGG
>CAZBDL010000254.1:0-5737 GCA_964490525.1 uncultured Victivallales bacterium
CGGCAGGGACGCGTTGCGGATCGTCTTGATGACCGGCTTGGCGACATCGCTGTCCGCGAAGAGAATGACCGCCTTGATCCGCCCGCGTTCAAGGGAAAGCCTGAACTCATCCGCGGCGAACAGCTCCGGGAGGATCGGGTGATACGCCAACCGGTATCCATGGGCCGCGAGGCTCCTTGAGATCCGGTCGTAGAGATAGACCGCCGCCGCCTGCTTCCGTAGCGAAACGAAGAGCAGGGTCCCCTTGCCCTCCCGTTTGGCGATACGCCCCAGCGGGTCGATCTCCCTGACCCGGCATGGCGAGGATTGGATGAGACGGCTCGCCTCAAGGAGCTGGAGGGCCCGGCGGATGGTCGTCCGCGTCGTATGAAAGCGCTCCTGCAGCTTCCTTTCGGAGGGAAGCTTGACATCGTTGGCATAGGATCCGCTGACGATGTCGTTTTCGATGCTGGCGGCGATCTGCCGGTAAGATGGCGTGTCCGGTGTCTTTTTCATGCCCCGCAGATCTCTCGTTGTTGCGTCAACATATTGTCTCACGGATGCTTTTCAAGCATCGCGCCAGACCGCATTGATCCTTCCGGATGGAATATAACTGGTATACATACCAATGAAGCCCTGAAGACGATGTTCTTAAATATATTTATACGTGGACTTGACATGCGATGGCGGCCCTGTATAATTTATCTGGTATACATAATTATCATGTCTGGCGATCGGCCTGGACACGACCCGCCGCCAGCGAAGGGAGGAACGGAATGAGCAGGATGCGCATGGATTCTCGGGCCTGTCCCAGTGCAGTCCCCGAAGCGGCGAAGACAAGTCCAATGAGGGCCTTCACCCTGATTGAGCTGCTGGTGGTCGTCGCCATCATTGCGATTCTCGCCGCATTGCTGCTGCCCGCGCTGGGCAAGGCCAAGAAGACCGCCCGATCGATACTCTGCAAGGCCAACCAAAGGCAATTGGCCCAATGGGCATTGATGTACGCCGACGATTGGAATGGCGTCCTGCCCTACAATGGGGACGATGACGCCGGCCACTTCTATCATACTGGTGAGCCATGGCTCACCTGGTACACAAGAAGCGACCTCTACGACAGCGACAAGCGCAGCGGCACCATTTTCCACTGCCCGGAAATCATGGCCGTCGTCAACCCCAAGGATAATTCGTCCGCCTGGGCCAACACCTATAACATGAGCGCGTATTTGGCCGGCAATTTCGGCGGAGGCAACTATGGCGCGGGATACGAAGGCGACGCCCTGCCCAACATCCGGGACATGCGGAACACCGTATGGCTCTTCACCGATGGCAGCCTCGACAACATGGTTGGCGGGAAATGGCGTCCGGCCCCTGAGGCGACCGGCCAATTCCCGCGGTCCGGCTACGGCGGCCCCTTCTTCTGGAAGGATCCGAATGGCGGGGCGACGGCTCCCGGCACATACTTCTTCGGCAAGGGACACATGAACAACCGCGCCAACCTCTCGTTCGTTGACGGCCATGTCGAGGACATGAACATGACGCAGTGCTGGAACTACGCCGCGGAAGTGTTCACATGGGATCCGTTGCCCGGGGGAACGGACAACGAGTACTTCAACTGGTGCACGTATTTTCACGGCGGCAGGGGATGGTGAGGCCAACCAGGAGTAGGAGCAGGAGCAGGAGCATGAGATTGATAAAGCATGCGAACGGGGACTCCGCCCATCGCCACGTCATGACCTCGGCCGCGCTCGTCTTGGCGGGCTGCGCCATGGAGCTCGCCTGGCCGGCAATCGCGGCCGTTGATCCGGGGACCCTGCCCGAAATCAACCTCCATTGCGGTGCCAACTACCGCCTGGTCGTCTTCGCCGACCTGATGGCGCAGGCCAACGGCCTGATCATGGGGGACGACCCCGCGTGGGCCGAGAAGGTCGAGCTTGACGACCAAGGCTGGATCAAGACGCCGATGCCCGACAGGGCGGTCTGGTTCAAACCAAGCATCGAGATCGCCGACGGCCAGCACCTGCCGGGCGTCTATGTCCTCACCTGGAAAGGCTCTGGCGATGTCGCCCTCAACGGCTCCTCCCGCAAGCACGAGATACTCCTCGACGACAAGGCCAACAAGCGCATGGTCGTCCGGCTCCCCGCCGACCAGTCCCCCTTGATCGAGGTGCGCAACAGCGACGCGGGCAAAACTGGCGACTACATCCGGGACATCCGGCTTTGGCCGCCATCCAAGGCCAACGGCGGCGCCGCCCTCACCAAGGGCTCCGACCTCTCCCCAGGCAAGGTGGCGGACAACCTCGAGCCCGCCCCCAGCCAGCCCGCCCCCGTCTACCATCCCTTCTTCGTCGAGCACCTGCGCTCCGTCCCCTTCGGCGTCTACCGCCTGATGAGCTTCAACCAAGTCAACAGCCCAGACCCGCACGGCTTGGACGCGGCGAAGTCGTGGGCGAACCGCCGCCCGGACCGCTACCGCACCTACCAATACAAGAAGGGGACGGAGTGGCCCACGCTGACGCAAGCCCCCAAAGCCAGCCTGCAAGTCATGTCCTACGAGCAGCAGATCGCCATCGCCAACGACTTCGACACCGACATCTGGATCAACATCCCCCACACGGCCTCCAAGGAGTTCATCCAGGAGCTGGCCAAGCTCTGCGCCGGCAAGCTCGAGTCGGGCCGCCGCGTCTGGGTCGAGCTCTCCAACGAGACTTGGAACAGCTACCCTCCGTATCTCCCACAGCAGACCGCTGCCCGCAAGGCCGCCGCGGAACACTTCGGCGTCCCGCTGGATAAGGTAGACCAGATCGGCCCGCAGCATGGATGGGGCTCCGCGAAAATCCAGTGCGACGCCTTGAAGCCCTTCGCCGACGCCTTCATCGCCGCCGGCCAGCCCCCCGCCCGCATGGTGAAAGTCCTCGCCGGTTTCCCCGCCAACCCCGCCTACAACATCGCCATGCTCAACGCCGCCAATGAGATCTGTCCGGGGATCGTGGACGTGTTCGCCGTCACCCACTACTGGGGGCACTCCGCCCGCTTCGACGACCTCGACTACGCCAAGCCCACCGAGGCCGTGTGGAAGGCCGCCTTCGAACGCCTCGAGCCCTACATCTACGCCGACTTCAACCACGGGCAGACCCGCGATGCCGCCGCCAAGCTCGGCGTCCCCGTCATCGCCTACGAGGGCTCGCACCACGTCACGGCCGGCGGAAAGTCCGCCGACAAGGACTATGTGGCCTTCCTCCGCGCCATGCAGTACCGGCCCGAGATGGGAGACCTCCACCGCGCCCAGTGGGCCTACTGGCGCGTCCAGGGGCTGGCCACCGCCTCCGCCTTCGTCGACTGCGCCGTCAACGCGCTGTCGTACGGGCAATGGGGCTTCAAGGAGTTCGTGACCCAGACGCCGGAGGACGCCCCCAAGTGGAAGGCCCTCCAGCAATGGGGCGAGACGCAGAAGGGCGTTCGGAGCGTCCTCGCACCCAAAGGCGCCGCGCCCGCCTTCCAAACGACGCGCATCCCGCCCCCCGAGGTCGGCAAGCCATACTCTGCGACCATCGCCGTCAAACCCGGCGACGGCGCCACCTCCATCCTCCTCCTCGGCGGCGCCCTGCCCGACGGCCTCTCCCTTAAAGACAATGGCGACGGCACCGCCACCATCAGCGGCGCCGCCACCCGGATGCGCCAATGCTGGTTCACCCTTCGCGCGCTGGACGCCGACAAAGACCCCGCCTACCAGATGCTCACCACCACCCCCGAGCTGGCGGGCGTCTCCTCCAACACCATCGCCGCCTTCCGCGGCGCTGACATCCCCGGCAAGGATTATGGCCCAAGCCAGAACCGCCGTTTCGACTTCCGCCTGAAGCCGATCGAGAAGGGCGAGCGCTTCTATGTCCCCTTCAACGTCGGGCCGGACGGCGGCATGTTCGCCGCCGAGAGCGGCGGGAAGCCCGGCGCCGTCGCCCCGGACAGCCCCTGCAACCTGCGCGGCGGCTGGTCCTTCACCGGGGCGAACGCCAGCTTCTTCACCGGCCTGCGCGACGGTGCCTTCCGGTCGTGGCACGGCACCAGCCCGCCCTCCGCCGGCGGAACCCCGGCCCCGAGCGTCTTCGACGCCTGCCTCGTCCTCACCAAGGCGCAGTTCGCCGGCAAGCCCGCCCAGGCCGCCTTCGGCAATGTCGAGCCCGAGTGCGCCCTGCTCGTCGAGATCGACAGCATCACCGGCGACGGCCCCGAAATCCGCTTCATCGTCCAGAACGCCGGCATCTGGTATATCTCCGAGGCGAATGCCTCGAAGGCCGGCATCTTCTGCATCGACAACTTCAACAACCGCGCCGAGCCGGGCAAGCGCTGGGGCGTCTTCAGGCCCGAGCCCGACAACTTTGCCATCCCCAACCCATTGCCAGAGATGAAGGCCGTCGACTTCAACGACGTCCAGGCTTTCGGCATCGCCGTCAAGGACAGGCGGGGCGGCTATCATTACATGTTCTCCATGAATCGCCTGCTCGCCATCGGAAATCAATGGCGCTAGGATAAGCCGGAGGAGTTCGAGATGAAGAAAAGCATGAAGGCCCTAGTGAAAAAGGACCGGGCGCCGGGGCTCTCGCTCCTGGACGTGCCCGTGCCGGCATACGGCATCAACGACGTGCGGATCAAGATATGCAAGACGGCCATCTGCGGGACCGACGTCCATATCTACAACTGGGACGCGTGGGCGCAGCGGACGATTCCCGCGCCAATGGTCATCGGCCATGAGTTCGTCGGGACGGTCCACGCGTTCGGCAGCAACGTCCACGACCTGGCCGTCGGCGACCTGGTGTCCGGCGAGGGGCACATCGTCTGCGGCCGATGCCGGAACTGCCTCGCCGGGCGCAGGCACCTGTGCATGAACACCAGCGGCGTCGGCGTGAACCGCACGGGCGCCTTTGCCGAATACCTGGTCATTCCGGTCACCAATGTCTGGCCTTGCAATCCAATGATACCCAAGGACATCCTTTCCTGCTTCGATCCCCTGGGCAACGCCACGCACACGGCCTTGTCCTTCCCGGTCCTCGGCGAGGATGTCCTCGTGGCCGGGGCGGGCCCCATCGGCATCATGGCCGCCGCGATCGCCAGGCATGCGGGCGCACGATACGTCGTCATCACCGATGTCAATCCCTACCGGCTGGAGCTGGCGGCAAAAATGGGGGTCACCCGGGCCGTCGACGTCTCGAAGCGGAGCCTCGCGGACGTCCAGGCCGAGCTCGGCATGAAGGAGGGCTTCGACGTCGGCCTTGAGATGTCCGGAAGCCCCGCCGCGCTCAACGACATGATCGGCAACATGTGCCACGGCGGCAAGATCGCCCTGCTCGGCATCCTGCCGGACAAGACGGCGATCGACTGGAACAAGGTCGTCTTCAACAGCCTCACCCTCAAGGGCATCTACGGGCGCGAGATGTATGAGACCTGGTACATGATGACCGCGATGATCGAGTCCGGACTCGACATATCGCCGGTGATCACGCACCGGTTCCCCCACACCGAATACGAGCGGGGCTTCGAGGTGATGCGTTCCGGCAATTCCGGGAAGGTGGTCCTGGACTGGGAGCAGGCCTAGCGATGTATTCCACGTTCAAGGATCATCTCCGGTCGCGGCTCGACGGGATCAGGGACTCGGGGCTCCACAAGGGCGAACGGGTCATCACCAGCATGCAGGACGCCGTGATCGACGTGGGCGCTGGCCGTCGGGCCGTGAACATGTGCGCCAACAATTACCTCGGCCTGTCGA
>CAZBDL010000255.1:0-5714 GCA_964490525.1 uncultured Victivallales bacterium
GGGACTTAACCCAACATCTCACGACACGAGCTGACGACAGCCATGCAACACCTGTCCGGCGGCCTGTATTGCTACAGGAAACTTACTTTCGTAAGCGGTCCGCCAATGTCAAGCCCTGGTAAGGTTCTTCGCGTTGCTTCGAATTAAACCACATACTCCACTGCTTGTGCGGGCCCCCGTCAATTCCTTTGAGTTTCAACCTTGCGGCCGTACTCCCCAGGCGGGGTACTTATTGTGTTAACTCCGGCACAGAAGGGGTCGATACCTCCTACACCTAGTATCCATCGTTTACGGCGTGGACTACCAGGGTATCTAATCCTGTTTGCTCCCCACGCTTTCGCGCCTCAGCGTCAGTTACTGTCCAGAAAGCCGCCTTCGCCACTGGTGTTCCTCCTAATATCTACGCATTTCACCGCTACACTAGGAATTCCACTTTCCTCTCCAGTACTCAAGAGACATAGTTTCAGATGCAGCTCCAAGGTTGAGCCCTGGAATTTCACATCTGACTTACATCCCCGCCTACAAACCCTTTACACCCAGTAATTCCGGACAACGCTCGCCACCTACGTATTACCGCGGCTGCTGGCACGTAGTTAGCCGTGGCTTCCTCCCCGGGTACCGTCATTGGATTCGTCCCCGGTGACAGCCGTTTACGACCCGAAGGCCTTCATCCGGCACGCGGCATTGCTCCGTCACGCTTTCGCGCATTGCGGAAGATTCTCGACTGCAGCCTCCCGTAGGAGTCTGGGCAGTGTCTCAGTCCCAGTGTGGCTGGTCGTCCTCTCAGACCAGCTACCCATCGTCGCCTTGGTGGGCCGTTACCCCGCCAACAAGCTAATGGGACGCGAGCCGATCCCCAAGCGATAAATCTTTAGCCATCCGCCCATGCAGGCGGAGGCCACATTCGGTATTAATTCCAGTTTCCCGGAGCTATTCCCAACTTGGGGGTACGTTGCTCACGTGTTCCTCACCCTTTCGCCACTGGAGTATTGCTACTCCCGTTCGACTTGCATGCCTAATCCATGCCGCCAGCGTTCGTTCTGAGCCAGGATCAAACTCTCCGTAAAATTCCACTCCCGAGGGAGCGATCTACGTGTTGTTTGACCAACCCCCGTGAGGGGGATAGGTCTCAAAGGTTTTGGACACATCGCACGATTCAGTTTTCAAGGAACTCCGGCCGTGAAAAGGGCCAGCGCGTCCGGCAGGCCGGGCAACGCTCGCCCATTTCTCAGCCAAAGATTTTAATCTATCTGCCTTCGGGCGCTTTGCAAGGGCCATCGGCAAATATTTTTTTGCAACCAACTCCACCTGTTGCGTGGCGGGAGATACAAATAGCGCCGTTTCCCGGGGGTGCAAGCGAAAAGCAAAAATTTTTCTGATTATTTTCGTTTCACGCTCATTTTCCGGGGGGGGTGGGGCCTCCGGGGGATCAGCCCCCGGGACGAGAGCGGACGAACATGACGAAAAGGAAAACACTGATCAGCAATAGGTTAAGAAGAATTGCCAGGAGCAGGGCAAGGCGGCGCAGGCGGCGGCGCTTGTGTTCTGCAGCCTCCCTGACGAGGCGCTGGATCTCACGGTCCCGGTCGCGGAAGCGGCGGCGGCGCGACTCGGCATCGTCGGGGGCGGCGGTGGCGGCCGCGACCTTCTGAGGGCGGGCCGCCTCCGGCGCGGATGGCGAAGCAGAGGCGCCGGGGGGCGGCGCGGGGGGGGAGCGGAAGCGCAGGACGACCGGGCCGAGATGGATCAGGTCGCCGTCGGAGAGGATTTGCTCGTTGACTCGCAACCCGTTGACCTTGATGCCGTTGCTGCTGCCGAGGTCGACGATCTTCCAGGCCCCGTCCTCCTGCTCCACGGCCTTGGCATGGTAGCGGGACACGCCGGCCACGGGCAGCTGCAGGTCATTGTCGGTCTCGCGGCCCATGAAGATGCCGGGAGGGACGAGGGGACAGTCCTGGCCCTCGCAGGGCCCGCGGACACCGTAGAGGCTCGGCACAGTCGTTCTCCGGTGGCTCTTGGGGTCAATGCCTCTTGGCGGCAATCCGGCGCAGGAACCTGGGGATGACCAGCCAGCGCAAGGTACAGGCCTGCGGGGCGAGGTCCTGCCAGGCTTCGATTTCGGCATCAAGGCAAGCCAGGGCGGCAGTGGGCAGGCGGGCCTGCGTCCCGGAAAGCCCGGCAAGGAGATCGGCGAGCGTCGGATTATGCCCGACGACCATGACGATGTCATCCTTGTCGGACTGTCGACGGAGCAGTTCCAGGTAATCGTCGACGCCAGATTCGTAGAGGCTGCCGGCTTTCACCGGCTCGTCGGGAAACTCCCCGGCTCCGGCGACCAGCTTGGCGGTGGTCCAGGCACGGACGGCAGGCGAGGTCAGGACGCGGTCCGGGATGAGATGGGCATCGGCGAGCAGGCGGCCGATCATCGGGGCGTCGTCCCATCCGCGCTTGGTCAGCGGGCGGTCGAAATCGCCGTCGGCAGCGCTCCAGTCGGACTTGCCATGGCGCATCAGCAGGAGGGTCTTCATGGCCGGGACTCCGGTCGGGCTTCGGTCCCGGGTTGTCCGGCGGTGGCGCGGATGCCCAGGACTTCGCCGAGATACACATGGTGATAGTCGTGCTGTGGGTAGTTGGCGGCGATGCGCGCATCCAGGAAGCCATCCGGGCTGACCCGTCCGGCATAGATCTTGCGGCATTCGACCCACAGGCTGGCCTCGGCATACCCGGGCGCGGCGACATGGCGTGACGGCAAGGGGGTCAGCCCGGTCTCCCGCATCTTGTCGACATCGCGCCCGGAATGGCGCCCGCAATAGTCCAGGGCGTGGCGCCAGGCCGGGGGAAAGGCGCAGAGGGTGAATCCCTCATGCCGTTCCATGAAGGCACAGGTATGGCGCTGCGGCCTGACCACGACGGTGGCCACAGGCAGGGACCACATGACGCCAAACCCGCCCCAGGCCACGGTCATGGCGTTGAACAGTCCCCCGGCAAGCTCGCCTGCCGTCAGCAGCAGCCAATCCTCGGCCCAGAGCCGAAAGACCCGGGGATCGAACTGACTGACAGGAATCTCTTCAAACGTGGCCATGAGGCGTCCTCCAGGGATGGGCGCCGACCGCAAGTATGACGGCGCACGGAATGATATCCGATGGCGGCAGGTCTGTCCAGCCGGGAACATGGGTTTTCGCAATTTTGCCGTCTGGGGGTATGGTATGGGCGAGTCAAACCACATCCACACCGGGGGCCCGGCCGCTTCGGCGATGCACTTCCTCTACGAACTTTTCTTCACGGCGCTGGCCCTGTTGCTTTGGCTGGTATCTGTGCGCGAGGCGCTTGGGAAGCTGACCCGGGGACGGGCCCGGCGCATCGAGTCGCGCCATCCCGAGCTGGCCGCGCAAATGGACGACTGGGTCGAGCACCGCGAGGACTACCAGACGATCCTGCGGGCGGGCATGCTCCTGGCCTCGGGCGTGATCACCGCCTTGGTCTACAGCCTGCTGGAGGCGACCTATCCGGCCATGCGGCATCCGGCCGTGGTCGGTCTCGCCGCCGCGATCACGGCCCTTATCTTCATGGTGATCCAGTTTCCGGGAAGGATCCTGGCCTGCCGCGGCGAGCTGCTCCTGCTGCGGCCGACCATGCCCCTGCTCCGCCTGCTCCGCCACACCTTGTTCCATCCTGCCCTCGCCCTGCTCGACTTCCTGGAAAGCCGGACCGCCGGCCATGAGGAGAGCCAAGGCGACGAGGACCGCTCGCTGGCCGAGGACGAGATCATGTCGCTGATCGAGCAGGACGAGGAGGACGGCGATGCCGAGAGCGGGATCGAGGAGGACGAACGCCGGATGATCCGCGGCATCTTCGACCTGGACGACACGGCGGTGCGCGAGATCATGACCCCGCGCGTGGACATCGTCGGCATTCCCGTCACCGCCTCGGTCGACGAGGCCCGCCAGCGCATCGTGGAGAGCGGACACAGCCGCATCCCCATCTACGAGAACAGCATCGACGAGATCAAGGGGGTCCTCTACGCCAAGGACTTCCTCGACGAGGACCGCATCCGCCGTCTTTCCCTGACCGAGATCGCCCATCCCCCGCTGTTCATCCCGGAGACCAAGACGGTCGCCAAGCTCCTCGAGGAGATCCGCAAGACGCGCCGGCACTTTGCCGTGCTCATCGACGAATACGGCGGCACCGCCGGGATCGTCACCTTCGAGGACATCGTCGAGCAGATCGTCGGCGACATCCAGGACGAGTACGACACCGAGGAGGATCTCGATCCGACCCCGCAGACCCTGCCTGACGGCACGGTCGTCTTCGATGGGCGCACCCTGATCGACGACGTCAACGACGCTCTCGGCTGCCGGATCCCCGACGACGAGGACGTCGACACGATCGGCGGCTATGTCTGCGGCCAACTGGGACGCATTCCGGCGGTCGGGGAGGAGCTGAAGCTGCCCGAGATGGGCCTGACCATGACGGTGCAGGCGGCGGATGGGCGGCGCATCGTCGAGCTGAAAGTCCGGCGCAGCGAAGGAGCGGCCCCATGACCCTGCCGCCCGCCGACCCGGGTCCAGAGCCGCGAAGCATTGCGGCCACCATCCGCAACCGCCTGCTCACCGGCCTGCTCCTGGTCATCCCGGCGCTGGTCACCTTGTGGATCGTCGCCAAGGTCTACGGGCTGACGACAAGCTGGGCGATGAACTGGGTCGCCATGCAACCGTTTGCCATCCGCCTCAAGGAGATCAACGGCGGCGGCTATCCCTACTGGTTCGAGCCGGCGGTGCGCATCGTCACCCTGCTTCTCCTGCTGGCCTTCCTCTTCCTGGTCGGCGAGCTTGCCCGGCACACCTTCTTCCGCCGGGCGCTGGGGGCGACCGAGCGCTTCCTGCTCCAGCTTCCCCTGGTCAAGATCGTCTACATGACCTGCAAGCAGATTGTCGAGGCGGTCAGCAAGCCTGGCGGCGGCATGTTCCGCCAGGTTGTCCTCTTCGAGCATCCGCGGCCCGGCATCTGGGCCATCGGCTTCGTCACCAACGAGGACACCGGCGCCGCCGGGTTCAGCGGCCTGACCGGGCGGGACATGTACAGCATCTTCCTGCCCACCACGCCCAACCCCACAAGCGGCTTCCTCCTCTTCATCCCCAAGGAGGAATGCCTGCTCCTGGAGATGAGCATCACCGATGCCATGCGCCTGATCATCAGCGGCGGGGCCATCCATCCCGAGACGTTGATGCCCGCGCCCATGGGGCAGGCCGCGGCGCGGCCGCCGCCCGCCGACGCGGCCGCGATTCCGGACCGTGGCGACCGGTCCCGCTCCTGATCGCCTCTCCGGGCCGGCGGGCCATGTTCCCGCGCGGCTTCCCGCCCGCTCTCCGGGCCGGCCGGCCGGTTCAGTCGCGGGTGAGCCCGGCGCGGGAGAGGAACTCGCGGACCTGGAGGTTGTCGCTGTGGTCGCGCAGCTCGTAGGGGTCGCCTTCGGCGATGATACCCTGGGCCTCGCGCTCGAGCATGATGACGCGGTCGGCGACGGTGAAGATGCTGTCCAGCTCATGGGTGACGATGACCATGGTCGTACCCAGCTCATCGCGGAGGCGGAGGATGAGCTGGTCGAGGCGGGCGGCGGTCACCGGGTCGAGGCCAGCGGAGGGCTCGTCGAAGAAGAGGATCTCTGGATCCATGACCATGGCGCGGGCGAGGCCGGCGCGCTTGCGCATGCCGCC
>CAZBDL010000256.1:0-5682 GCA_964490525.1 uncultured Victivallales bacterium
TGACCTCAAGGCCGATGGCGGTGGCGGTCTCGTCGGTCGACGGCGTCGGCAGGCCGCCCAGGACCATGGCGCGCCGACCGTCCACCTCGGGATCGCGCCCGAGGTGGAAGTCCTCGTCAAGCCCCGGCAGCGACACGGCCTCGACTTCCGAGAGCAACGGGTCGACGGCCATCCACGGGGAGATGACGGCATCGGCTCGGATGCCGGCGTCGGCCAGGTCGGCCAGCAGCTGGTTCCAGTCGCGGAGCTGGATCGCCAGCACCCGCAGGCGCATCCGGCCCTCGGGCGATCCTGGAACCTGGCGCCAGGAGCAGATCAGCTCCTCGGCGGCGATCGGGGCCTGGCGCGGCAGCTCGTAGGCGATCGCCTGCTCCAGGTCGCTTACCCCCATGCGCGGGAAGTCGTGTTCGAAGAGGATCGCGCCCGCCAGGTTGCCGCCGGCCAGCACCAGTTCGTTTTCGGCGGGCTGCACCCCCTGCCGTGCGGCGGCCAGGTTCTCCCCGAATCCGCCGTCCGCCGCCAGCACGGCCGAGAGCACCCGCAGGCGGCCGTCGTTCTCCCGGCGCAGGCGCACCGCCCGCACCGCGCCGACGGCGTCCCAGCCGAACGCCACGCAGGTCTTGGATTCGAAGATCGCCATGGGATGCCGTCCCGCGTCCCGGCGCCGGGACGCCTGGTGGGGTGTCAGCCGTCGAGATACTTGTCCACGTTGCCGGCCACGATGACGCCGTAGTTGGCGGCCCCGAGCCAGCCCGACATGATGATGCCGACCGAGCCGGCATGGAAAAGCCCGGGCAGCGCCTCCGGCAGCTTCATGCTGACCTCCAGGCCTTCGAACTTCGTCCCGAAGGAGGCCCCCCCGAGGTGCCAGGTGTAGCGCTGGAAGGTATGCGGGGTCGCCGCTTCGGCATGGTCGATCTTGCCGGCGATGCCCGGAATGAAGCGGTCGAGATCCGCCAAGGTCTCCGCGATCAGCGCCTCCTTGGCGGCGCGGTAGGCCGCGGGAGACAAGTCCGCCCAGTCTTCGTGGCGGGCGTTCATCGAGGCGACCACCGTGTAGTCGCCGCTGCCCGGGCGGATCTCCGGATAGTAGACCGAGTAGGTGCGGCTGGTCGCCGGACGTGCCAGCAGGGCGTCCGGATCGAAGGTCGGACAGGTCGAGGTGAAGAGCAGGTCGCCCACCGGCGCGAAGCCTTCCCCCGGACGCAAGCCGAAGTAGACTTGGCAGCTGCTGTGGTTCAGGCGCACGACGCCCAACTTGGCGCGGAATTCCGCCGGAAAGCGTTCCTCGCCGACCAGGTCGCGGACGGTCGACAGCAGGTTGCCGTTGGAGAGCACCGCCCGGCAGCGGACCTCGCGTTCCCCGATCACCGCCCCCGTCACCCGCCCGCCTTCCGTCCGGATCCGCCGGCACGGGGCCCGGGTGCAGAAGTCCGCCCCGTTGCGGGTCAGCTCCGCCTCCATCATCGCCAGCATCGTGTCCGTCCCCCCGAGGAAGGTGTACACCCCCTTGCTCATGAAGTTCGAGAAGACGATGCCGTAGGTGATCGCCGGCTCATCCAGGGTCGAGCCGTTGGCATAGGTGATCGGCTCCATGAGCAGGCGGACGATGTCGCTTCGCCCCGGGAAGTACGCCTCGAACAGCTCCCGGTTGGTGCGGCGCCGGTCGTCGAAGTAGTCCATTCCCTCCAGCTCGTCGTAGAAGGCCTTGACCGTCTCCGCCGGGGCCCGGAACTGCTCGGTCAGCAGGCGCGTGAAGTCCTCGCGCGTGAAGGTCGTCTCCAGGGAGAACTGGGGATTGTCGAAGCGGATTGACTTGACCTGGACGATGTGTTCCGCCAGTTCCGGTGACCAGTACTTGCGCAGGGTCTTGCGCATGCCCACCGGAAAGCCGTGCAAGGCCACGTCGAAGAGATGCTGACGGCGCCGGAACCAGGTGGCGAGGCCCCCGAGCTGGCTGTGCTGCTCCGCCAGCAGCACCCGCCGCCCGTGCCGGGCCAGCACGTTGGCGGCGGTCAGCCCGCCCAGACCGCCGCCCACGACCACCACGTCGTATTCGGCGGCAATGTCCTCTGGCGCAATCCGGCCCATGGCGGCCCTTTCCTTCGGCCTCGTTCCCGCGGCGCTGTCATGGCAAATCCGCGAACCAATAATATAGTCTGGAAATACACAAATCCCAATGCCGGAAGCCCATGCCCGACCTTGCCCTCAGCCCGTGGCGCTGTCGTTGTCCCGCCCCGCCTCCCGGCCGCGCCGCCCTCGGCGACTGGCGCCCCGCCACCGTCCCCGGCGTCGTCCAGCAGGACCTCATCCGCGACGGCCTGATCGCCGACCCCCGTGTCGGCCGCGGCTTCCGCGACCACGGCCTCCATGGCCTTTCCTGGGAATACGAGACGGCGCTGCCGACGGTGCCCGCCGCCGAGCCCTGTGCCATCGTCTTTGCGGGCCTCGACACCGTCGCCTCGGTGCGCCTGAACGGCGCGGAGATCGCCCGCTCCGACAACATGTTCCGGACGCTTGAGGTCGACCTGACCGGACGCCTGACGGGCGCCGACAACCGCCTTGCTGTCGTCTTCTCCTGTCCCGTGACCGAGGCTGAGCGCCGCCGCCAGGCCTCGCCCCATGCGAGCCTGGCCCGGCACAACCATGGCCAGCCCACCTTCCATGCGCCCTTCCTGCGCAAGGCCGCCTACAGCGCCGGCTGGGACTGGCTCGGCCCGGTCGCCCCCGCGGTCGGCATCTGGCGGCCTGTCCACCTGCGCCGCGCCGAAGACCTGGTCCTGCGCGACGTCCACTGGGAGGTCGGCCTTGCCGAGGACCTGGCCGAGGCGGTCCTCACCACCGTCGCTGAGATCGAGGCACGGACTTCGCAGACCTTGGCCGCCTCGGTGCTGGTCGATGGCCATGAGCTGCTTCCCGCGCAGCGCGTCCACCTCGAGGCCGGCCGCAACCTCGTCCGGCTACACCCTGTGCGCATCGTCCACCCCCGCCTATGGTGGCCCGTCGGCCAGGGCGAGCCGTTCCGCTACCGCCTGAACCTTGTCCTGACCCGACGCCAGGACGATCCCGCTGCCCTGCATGCCAGTCGCACCATCGGCGTCCGCCGGGTGCGCCTGCTCCAACCCGCCGACGAGGAGGGCCGCGCCTTCATCATCGAGGTCAACGGCCGACCGGTCTTTGCCAAGGGCGCCAACTGGATTCCCCCGGATCCCTATCCCACCCGTGTGCCGCCGGAGCGGGTCGCGGCCCTTGTCGACCGACTCGTCGCCGGCCATGGCAATCTGCTCCGCGTCTGGGGCGGGGGGATGTACGCCGACGACCATCTCCTCGACTGTTGCGACCGGCTCGGCGTGATGGTCATGCAGGACTTTCCCTTCGCCTGCAACCTCTACCCCGAGGACGACGCCTTTCTCGCTTCGGTCCGCGCGGAGGCCATCGACAACCTGCGCCGCATCCGCCACCATCCCTGCCTCGTCCTGCTGGGCGGCAACAACGAATGCCACGAATGCCGGTACACTTGGGAAGACCCGGAGCATCCCATCGCCACGCGCCAGGCCTGGGGCGAGCGGATCTACGCGGAGCTGCTACCCGCCCTCTGCGCGGAGCTCATCCCCGATGTCCCCTACATTCCCGGCAGCCCGTTCGACCCGGACCGGCCCGACCAGCCCTCGTCACCCACGGCCGGCGACCGCCATGCCTGGCAGGTCGGCATCGGTGCCCGTCCCTACCAGGAAATGGCGCTGGACAAGGGCCGCTTCATCTCCGAGTTTGGCATCCTCGGCATGCCCCCTGCCGCCACCCTTCGCGCCGCCCTCGGCGACGATCCCCACACCCTCGACAGTCCCGGTCTCGCCGTCCGCGAGAACTCCCTCGTCCGCATGCCCCGCGTCCGCGCGATCTGCGCCGAACTGTTCTCCCCGCCCGAGGACCTCGACGCCTTCTGCCATGCCTCGATGCTGGCCCAGGCCGAGATGATGCGCTTCGCCGTCGAGCACTTCCGGCGGCGCATGTTCCGCTGCGCCGGGGCCGTCGTCTGGCACTACAACGACTGCTGGCCCGCCCCCTCCTGGGGCCTGCTCGACGCCGATGACCGTCCGCGTGCCCTCTGGTTCGCCCTCCGCCACGCCTTCGCCCCGCTCCTCGTCTCTATCGAGCCCCTCGGCCGCAATCGCTTCCGCCTCTGGGCCGTCAACGATCAGCCCCGTCCACTCGCCCTCCGCGCCCGCCTGCGCCGGGGCGACGGCGGATGCGAACTTCGCCCCTGCTGGGAAGGCGACGCGCTCCTGCCGCCCAACGCCGCCGTCGTCCTCGCCGAGACCGCCGCCCCCAAGGCGGACTGGCGTCGGGAATGGCTCTGCTTCGAACTGCTTGACGGCGACCGCCTCGTGGCCCGCAACCTGTGGTTTGGGCGTCCCCCGAAGGCCTTTGCCTTTCCCGACCCCGGCCTGACGGTGCAGCTCGACCCTCATCCCGACGGCGGCTTCACGGTGTGCCTTGCCGCCAAGGCCCTCGCCTGGGGCCTTCAGCTCTCCCTCGATGGCCTCGATCCAGATGCCCAGTGGGACGACAACTACCTCTCCCTCCTGCCCGGCGAGTCGCGTTCCCTGCGCCTCCTCCCGGCGCGCCCCCTGGACCTCGCCCAAGTCCGCCAGGCCCTGCGTCTCCGCCACCTCCATCGGGGGAAAAGCACATGACCGGAACGCGATCCGCCGCGCCCCGCGGCCTGTCCCCCGCGGTTCAGATGCAGTTCATGCGCCCGGCCCAGCTGGAGGCGGCCGCACGCGCGTTCCCCGTAGTCTACGTGCCCTTTGGCCTGATCGAATGGCACGGCCGGCATCTGCCGCTCGGGAACGATGCCCTCAAGGCCCACGGCATCCTGGTGGCATGCGCCGAGAAGCATGGCGGCGTCGTCTACCCGCCGGTCTATTTCCCCCATGCCACCCACAATCCGGAGACCGGCCAGCTGGTCGCCGCCGACCGGGAGTGGAAGACCGCGATGCTGACGGCGCTGTTCGAAAGGCTCAAGCAGACCGGCTTCCGGGTGATCATCGGGGTCTCCGGACACAACATCCAGACGCAGATCGAGCTGATCAATGAAGGGCTGAAGCCCGTGGTGGCGGACGGGACCATCCGGGGCGTCGGCCTTTGGGAGATGAGCCTCAGCCGGTGCGGTGAGTCCGATTCCGACCACGCGGCCAAATGGGAGACGTCGAACATGATGTCCCTCTATCCCGACCTGGTCGACCTGTCGGCCCTCGGGACCGGTCCCTTGGCCCCCGC
Source organism: uncultured Victivallales bacterium (assembly GCA_964490525.1). Lineage (GTDB taxonomy): Bacteria > Verrucomicrobiota > Lentisphaeria > Victivallales > CAZBDL01 > CAZBDL01. The sequence continues at coordinate 5,281 of CAZBDL010000256.1, forward strand.
CATGAAGCCGCCGGACGGGATTGGCGGGCTCGACCCGCGTCAGCATGCCTCGCCCGACGTCGGGCAGCGAAACATTGAGCTCGCCGCGGCGGCCATCGGCCGGAAGGCGCGGGAACTCCTGGATTCGCTTCCCGAGGGCCAGCGGTCATTCGGGCTGAAGGGCATCAGCCCCGAGCATTGGTGGCTGGTCTGACGCCAAGCCATGCCTCGGCCACGCGCCGGTCATCGCCCCCGGAAGAACGGGAAACGGTTGCTGCCCGCAATCCTGGTGGGGGCCTTTTTGCCTGTCGCCGACATGGCGGGCTAAAGGCTGGCGGGCGAATCGTCCGCCAGCTTGGCTTCGAGGACGAAGGATGATCCGCGGTTGGGCAGGTCGAGGCGGTTGTCCTTGACGGACAGGGT
>CAZBDL010000257.1:0-5666 GCA_964490525.1 uncultured Victivallales bacterium
AGCTGCTCGTCGGAGAGCCCGGCGATCGCCGGCTCGAGGGCGTTGATGCGCGCCATCTTGACGGGGCGGATTGCTGGTGTAATGTGCTACTATCGAAAGTAGCAGCAACGGGAAAGCCATGGTCAAGGTCATCCAGCCAGTGCGGCGCACCACCATCCGGGACCTGGCCCGGGTCAGCGGGGTCTCGCCGCGCATCGTCACCGAGGTGCTCAGCGGACGGCCCGCCGGGGAGCGGGTGCGCTTCGGCGAGCAGGCCCGGCAACGCGTCCTCGCCGCCGTCGAGCAGTGCCAGTACCGCCCCAACCGCACCGCCCGGAACTTCGTGCGCCAGCGCCACGGGGTGGTCGATTTGGTGTGCCAGACGGCGCACCTGCTGAATGCCAGCTTCCTGCACGGCCTGCTCGAGACGGCGCGGGAGCGGCATGGGCTAATGGTCAACATCGAGGAAGTGCAGGACTGGCGGCAGCGTTCGCCGCGCTGCCTGCGCGAGGACGCCGCCGACGGCGTCATCCTGCTCGGCAACACCGACCCGGATCTGGATGCCGCCCTCGACCAACTCGGCCTGCCGTGTGTCAACCTCAACGGCAACCGCCGCGAGGGCAACGGCTGCATCACCTTCGACGAGGAGGACGCCATGCGCCAGATCGTCGCGGCCATGGCCGCGGCCGGTCGCCGCCTCCTCCTGCTCCTCTCGGGCGAAGACCATTATTCCCATGCGGTCCGCGAGCGGGAACTGCGTCGGCTGTGCCGTCAGCACGGATTGCCGCCGCCCGTGGTCTTGGGCATGGGAAATTCTTCGCCTGAGCAGCGCCAAAACCTTTGCATGGCGTTGTCGGCCCATGCGGACATCGATGCCGTCCTCGTTCATGAGGATCTGCTGGGGCGGCTCAACCATGTCTGTCACGACCAGGGTCGACGGCTGGGCGACGACCTGGTGGCGATCTGCATCCACCCCGGCAATGTCGCCGCCGCCCTGTGCCCGCCGCCCTGGCGCCTCGGCCTGCCCTCCTACAACCTCGGCTGCCTGGCGGTCGACGTCCTGTCGGCCTTGCTCCAGGGCGAGGCGGTGCCGACCCTGCGCATCCCCTATACGTTGTCACCGCCCAATGGCGCTAAGATAAGCCAGAGGCGCTGCTCAAGTCGCCATAGTGCCGAGCTGGGGCTCGGCGCTCCCAGGAGCTTATCTTAGTGCCATTGCTGTCGCCGCCGGAAACGAGTCCCAAGACCATGAACCATAGGCCAACCTGCAGGGAGGGATGATGAAACCTAGGACAAGCACGAGCACAACCCGATTTACCCTGATTGAGCTTCTGGTGGTCATCGCCATCATCGCCATTTTGGCGGCGCTGCTGCTGCCGGCGCTCCAGAAGGCCAAGGAGGCGGCGCATTTCGCCGTGTGCAAGTCGCAGATGAAGCAGATCGGGCTGGTGACCATGAACTATGCCGAGGACTACAACGGCTACATACCGCCAATGAAAGCCTCTCCAACCATTGAGGGTGCAGATTTCAATTATCCATGGGGAGACCACACCAATTACATGACATTTATCCAAGGGTATTTCTATGGGCTGGATTATCCGAAGTGGAAGACTGGTGGAAGCAATCTGGGATATGTCAGGGGCATCTGGAACTGCCCGAGCGCCAATATCAAAGACCTCTCCGACGCGAGAAGAACCAGCTATCAGCTCGCCGGATATGTGTGGTGGAGGATCAACGACCGCGATGTGAGGTATTCCGGAGATTGCGATGGAGCATACAAATGCTTGAGTTTGTTCACCGACATTAAAAAGCCATCGGTCACCGTCTATTGCGGCGACGGCGAGGGTGCCGGACAGACCATGCTCAATCCCGGAACCACGCTCACGGTCATCGGCAACGGCAGCTATCAGGATGCCGGCAACATCTTTTGGGGCGGCATCGTCCTGCGCCACATTGGCGACCGTTCCCACAACATGCTGTTCTTCGACGGACACATTGAGGGGGGGCGATATCCCTACTATCCGGAGAGTATCAAGGGCTCTTGGTGCAGCGATAATTGAGCAGTTTCGCGGCCGGGGGCCGCCGGTCGCGGGGAATCGGTACGCCAATGCGGAGATTGGCGTTCCCGGGAACGTGGCCGGGGGCGTCTCGCCTCCGGCGGGGAGAACCGGTAGCGGGACGCTACCGGCCACGAGGCAGTCGACCAATCCCTTTCCAGAATCCATAAACAACAGGAGAGAACGTCATGAAAAGCCGCCTTGCGAAGTTCGCAGCCCTAACCGTCGCGGCGCTCTCCCTCGCCGCTTGGGCGGAGGATGCGCCGTCCATCGTCAAGGGCAAGCCCGTGAAGCTCTTCATCTGCTCCGGACAGAGCAACATGGGCGGCGGCGGCTACGCCAAGGACCATGGCATGGACGCGCCACGCAATGACATCTGGTATCGTGTTGCCACGCCGCCGGACAACGACAACGGCGGCTGGGTGCCGCTGGGCGAACGGATCTATCTCGGGGAGAGAAAAGTCGTCCCCGGCCTAGGTCCGGAGGCGGGCTTCGCCGTCAAGATGGCCGAGGCCTATCCCGACCATACGATTGCCATCCTGAAGAGCAGCCAGGGTGCCACCGGCATCGGCTACTGGACTCCCGGAGAGGATGGTAAGATGAACAAACGTGAGGGCTACAAGCAGCTCGACACGCTCATCCCTGCCGCCATCGCCGACCTCGAGGCGAAGAAGCAGGCCGGCGTCATCCCCGGCTACGAGGTGGCAGGCTTCGTCTGGATGCAGGGCGAGGGCGATGCGAATGGTGTCAACCGCAAAGACAAGGAATACCTTGGCCATCTCCACACGCTTCTCAAGTTCATCAACGAGAAGGCGGGGACAAAGGACATTCCGGTCGTGCTCGGGCGCATCAGCATCCAGCTTTCGCCCGAGTGCGTGCGCGAGACCGGTGCCCTTCGCGAGTCAAAGGGCAACAAGAATGACCAGCGCGACTTCCTTGACGATGGGAAGAAGCGCGGCCCGATCTGGCATGTCGCCCAGCTCGAGCGTGTCCGTGCCGACCAGGAGCAGTTCTGCCAAGAGTATCCGAAGGCCGCCTGGGTGGACATCGACGACCTCGAGATGAAGGACGGCTGGCATTTCCATCCGCAAGGCTATGTCGAGATGGGACACCGCTTCGCCGATGCGATGCTGAAGCTGCTGGAAATAAAATAGAATGTTGCGATGCGGATGAAGAACGTGACCAAAGGCATCCCGGACGTGGCCGGGGGCGTTGACGTGGCCGGGGGCGTCCCGCCCCCGGTGGGGAAAACCGGTAGCGGGACGCTACCGGCCACGAGGGAACATACCGGCAGCGGGACGCTACCGGCCACGAGGGAAAATACCGGCAGCGAGACGCTACCGGCCACGCGATAGGAGCAAAGGAGCGGGAATCATGCGGAAGTCGTTCGGCATCTTGTCGGTCGCCGTCGTTGTCACGGTCGCGGGAACCGCGCAGGCGGTCACCAACCCGGTCGGGGGCGGCATCCTCCACGCCGGCCTGGAGGGCACGTACTACGGCGATCCGGACTTCCAGCGGGAAGTCTTCACGCGCCGCGACATCCGCCTCGATTTCGACTGGGGCGAGGTCGTCAGGCCCGGCGGCGGGGTACCTTGGGACAAAATCCAAAGCATCGGCACCGACAACTACTCGATCCGCTGGACCGGCCAGATCATGCCCCGCTTCAGCGAGGAGTACACGGTCACGGTCGAGGCGGACAGCGTCCGGCTCTGGCTCAAGCCCGCGGGGACGGCGGACTGGCCTGCCACGCCGCTGATTGAATATTGGCCATCAGGCGACCCGGCGAAATACGAGCCGCAGTCCGGCAAGATCAAGCTTGAGGCGGGCAAGCCCTACGACATCAAGCTGGAGTACCGCGAGCGGACCGGCCCGGCGCGGATGCGCCTGCTCTGGGAGTCCCCCAGCGCACCTCAGGAAGTCGTCCAGCCCACCGCCATCAACGGCACTAAGCCGCCAGACAAAGGCATCACCATCGCCGACGCTATCTTCTCCGCCAGCAATTGGGGCGAGAACTATTCCGGAAAACAAAAGGACCACCCTCGTAACAACAAAATTCTCGAGATCGGCGAGGATGGCTGGCCGACCGAGGACTTCTCCTTCCTCATCCGCCCCCAGGACGTGGACCTCAACGCCGGCACCTACCTGCTCAAGTTCAACGGCAGCGCCGCCGTCAACATCGGCCTGAACCAGGCGGAGTTCTTCTCCGCCGATGGCCAGACCAGCTTCACCCACCAGACCAAGCCGGGGGACGGCTACGACCCCGCCACCAACACTACCACGCTGCTGGTCAAGATCGCCCGGGACCGCGGCAATTGCTGGCCCGGCTTCAAGGACAGCGACCGCGACGGCCCGCAGGGGACTAAACACGACCTAAACTCTGGGGTCACCAACATCCGCCTGATGCGCCCGGCCACCCTTGGTAGCGACACCCCGCATGGCCTGGACGAATTCTTCGCCCGTGACTTCGTCCGCGAGATGGGCGACACCTTCGTCTGCTTCCGCTGGAACGACGTCAACAGCTTCTCCGACTACGGCAACGTCCGGGACGGCCAGGCCAGCGGCAAATGGGCGGACCGCCAGCCCTTCTTCTATTATGGCTACAACCTGCTCAACCCCAAGGGGCAGCGGACCGGCTACGGCAATGAGAACCACGAGTACAAGATCCTGCTGCACAACCGCCTCGGGCGCGACCTCTACATGCAGGTGCCCCACTTCGCGGACGACGACTACATCCGCAACCTTGCCAAGCTGATCCGCTTCGGCGGCGACCAGGACGGCAAGCCCTACGACCAGCCCACTGCCAACGCCTTCTTCCCGCCGCTGAACCCCAACCTGCGCTGCAACCTCGAGTACTCCAACGAGACCCCCTGGAACACCGCCGGACAGTATCCCCAGGGGCACTGGATGCGCACCGAGCCTGACAACCTGCGCCAGGCCTGGCTCAAAGACCCCGACTCCAAGGACGGCAAGCGCTTCGCCATCCTCAACTACGACGGCAGGTTCGACCCCAAGGCGGACATCCGCGGCTTCGACGCCGGCAAGCGCTTCTTCGCCCTGCGCACCGTCGAGATGAGCAACCTCTTCCGGGAGGTCTTCGGCGACGAGGCCATGCCCGCGCCCGGCAAGCGCGACCCCCGCGTCCGCCCCCTGCTCATGTACCAGTACGACAACGCCAACGACACCGCCAAGGACACCTTGTTCTTCATCGACAACTACTTCAACAAGACCGACCCCAAGAGCACCCACGCCGGCGAGCCGAAGCCCGTCAACCACTTCATCTACGGTGGCGGCGCAGCCACCTACTACGCCTCCCAAGACCCTATCGGCCTCGACAATGAGCATCCGCTGACCAAAGACGGACTGGGCAAGTTCGAGGAGCCTACGCTTGTCGACGGCGACGTCGCGGTCGCGCCGGGCGGATCGCCCTGGCGGTTCGACGGCACCGCCGGAATCTGGGCCTGCGCCGCCCGCCAGGAGGGCACGCTCGGCGAAATCCCCACCCCCGTCAAGGACATCGACGACCATCCGCTCCGCGGCTTCAAGTTCACCGTCGGCCCGCAGGATGTCGCCGTTTACGAGGTCGGCCGCTACGTCCATCCCGGCAACGGCGGCAACCAGACCATCTACCTC
>CAZBDL010000258.1:0-5654 GCA_964490525.1 uncultured Victivallales bacterium
ACGGACGGTGACCGAGGACGGCGCGGGCGCCGCCGCCCAGCCCGCCGGACTGCTGTCGTTGCCGACCTTGAAGGTGAAGTCATCCGCCGTCGGCGTGCCCGCGAGGTTCGCAATGTCAACCATGATCCCGTTGATGCCCTTGGCACAGCCGGTATAGTGGGCGGAGGTCGCGGTGCCGCCCGGCAGCAGCGCCGTCTTCCCGGAGATCGCCAGGTCGTCGTCGGCATCCGCCGCCGCCTTGTCGCCATCCCAGGCCGAGTGGTTGAAGAACAGGTGCGTCGCGGCAACCGTGGCGGGATCGCCAATGTGCGTGAAGCTCAGGACATAGCGGTCGTCGACTTTGGCGACGTTCGCGGTGTAGTTGACGCTGTCATGGCCGGTGATGGCGGCGAAGGTAAAGCCCTCCGTGGTGACGTTCTCGAAGACCGTGTAGGTGTTGGCGTAGCTGAAGCCCGCGCCGAGAACGATGTTAAGTGTCGCGTTGCCGGCGCCGGTGAGCCAGTCGCCCGCCGCCGCACCCTTGAAGGAAACCTTGTCGCTCGAAGACACGGTGCCGAGGTCGAGCTCGAGCGTCGAGCCGGAATCCCAGCCCAGCTTGCCGGTGGTGAACTCGAAGACCAGTGCGGCATTGGACGAAGAGTTGCCCGGGGCGACCGTGCCCTGCGCGCCGATCGTCACGGTGCAGCTTCCGGCGGAAAGGTTGCTTGAGAGCAAGGCGGCACCGCCGCCGGAGAGAACCTGCGCCGTCGTCCCGCCGATCGTCATGTTGGCGGCGGTGTTCACCAGTTGCGCCGTCGGCGCGATGCTGATTTCAGAGCTGGCGGCGAGGCTTGCACTAGAACTGTTCATGGTGAGCAAGCCGCAGTTCACGTAGGTCTTGCCGGTGTAGGTGTTCGTCGCGTTGAGCTGGATCTTCGCGTTCGGGCCGCCCAGGATCACATCCTGGGAGCCGCTGATGACCGCATTGACGATCAGGTTCGAGTTCGATGCGGGATTCTGGCGGCGATGGACGAGGTAGAGCTCGCTTGCGCCGCCCGGCACGGTGAGGACGCCTCGGGTGGCATCGTTGGCTCCGAAGGTCAGGCTCCTCCCGGAGTTGTCGCCGAAGCCCAGCGCAGTCGTCTGCACCGTGTAGCCGTCGAGCGAGAATTGCGTGTTGGCGGAGTTCTGCCCGATCGCCAGCGAGCGCGTGATCACGTCCCCGGCAAGTGCGTTTAGGAATGTCGAGCCGTTCATGCTGACATCGCTCGACGCGCTATAGCCCTGCCAGGAGGCGTCCGCCAAGTCGTAGTTGCCCGCGTTCGAAATGCCGACAAGGAGTTCGCCCGTGACGTCGGTCGCGAGAAAATTGCAACTGGTGGTCAAGGTCTGGCCACTGCCGTCAACAAGCTGGCCACGCCCATAGTTGAAGCCCCAGGGGATGAAGTCCGTGTCCACGGCGATCCCGTGACCGGTGATGCGAACGCCGCCAGCCGCCACGCCAAGGCCACCAAAGCTATTGGCGCTTTCCGTGATCAGCACGCCCTTCCCGGCCGCGCCACGGTCAAGCGGATTCGCCAGATTGATGGTGCCAATAACCGTGGAGGTGCTGCGGGCCAGGTTTGCGACAAGGATCCCGGAGCCGTCGAGGATCAGGGTGCCAATCGTCTCGTTGGGCGCGACCGTGTTCGACGCCTGCGTTTGGATGTTCATGTTGCCGAGGGCGAGGCGAATGATGGCTGTGTCGCTGATATAATCGTTGGCATTAGCGCTATAGCGGGCACTGAGCGTCGAGTTCTGCCCAAGGAGGTCGAAGATCGAGACATTCGGCATGCCCGTCGCCACGCCATAGGAGTTGCCGACGACAAGATTTCCGGAATTGACCGTCGCCGTGCCGGTCATGGTAGCGGATGAGACGTAGAAAAGGGAACGCCGCTCCAGTACCGTGGCAGTCGCATTGTAGCCGTTGATGACCAGGCCGTTGCCGGCGAGGATGACGCCGCCGCGCCCGCTGACATGGTTGGCGCGGGCAAGATTCAGCGTCGCGCTGCCTGATCCCGAGAAGAAGTTGATGATGCCGTTGTCGGCCAGGGTCAGCGTGCGGTCGCTGGCGTCCGTCGAGATGAAGTCGTAGGCGTGCCCGGTCGAGGTGGGCGTGTCGAGGGTCATGCCCGCGACCGTCAAACCTGCCGGAAGCTCGACATCCGGGGTCGACCCCGTCGTGCTGTTGATCTTGAAATAGGCATGGTTGTTGTCCGTCCAGCTCTGGTAGCCTTCCGTCGCGTCGAGGTCGGTGTTCCAGTTCAGCGTACTTGTGTTCCACACGCCCGCCATGCTTGCGGGGGTCTGGCAGCTCGTGTTGACGCTCGTCCCGCTGATGTCCGTTGTGCCGCCGCCCCAGCAGAGGGTGATCGCCGAGGAGGACGCCGTGCCGGAGATCGTCCAGGTCGCCGGATTCTCGTCCACATCGTCCGTCGCCAAGCTGACCTTGATGCTCCAGGCACCCTGCGCGGTCGGCGTGACGGAGATGCCCAGGGTGGTGTTTGCGGACGGCGCGACCGGCGATGTCGGCTGTTGCGTTACGCTTGCCGTGGCGTTGCTCTCGTCGGAAAGCGTGGCCGTGCCGATGGTCAGGTCGGCGGTGCCGATGTTCGCAACCGCGTATGAGAGCGCCGTCGCCGTCCCGGCCATGGTCGAGGAGATGCTGTCCGTGCCGTTATTCGCGATCGGTGTGCCGCCGCGCGAGACCGCGATCTCGGGCAGGTTCGCCGCGAAGTTCGCGGTGACGGACTTGTTCGCGTCCATGGTCAAGGTCAGCGGATTGTCCGTGCCGGACGCGTCGCCGCTCCAGTCGACGAAGTGGTAGCCGCTGTCGGCGGTCGGAGTAAGCTGGACCGTCGAGCCGTTGTCGTAGTGGGCGGTGTCCGGGTTCTTCGCTACCGAGCCGTTGACGGCAGTGACGGAAAGCGTGTGGTCGTCGTCAACCTCGTTGGCAGTGACATTTTTGTCCGTGACCGTCCCGTCCGCATCGCAGGTGATGGTGGCCGAGCCGTTGACGTTGTCGCCGTTGTCCTCGGCGGCGGCCAGGGTCACGGTCTGGTAGGTGCCCCAGTTGGCCGTGGTGAAACTGAGGCTGCCGCCGGACTGGACGCTGATGTCGGCGTCACCGGCGCTACGGGAGACAGTGACCGTGACGGTCGCGGCGGGCTGGGCCGAGAGCTTGACCTGGAAGGTGTTGGTTCCGCCCTCCGGCACGTCCAGCGTGTCGAGGTCGGTGACGACGGCCGGCGCGGCGCCATCTTCTGCGAAATTCGCAACCAGGGTCATGGTCTCGGTGACATTGGTGACGATGATCTCGGCCTCCGTGCTGTATTCGACGCCACCCTTGGTCCAGTTGACGAAGTGCCAGCCCGTCGGAGGAGAGGCGATGATGAGGCCGCAGTCAGAGCCGTGATCGACAGTCTGATTCGCGTCACCGATGATTCCGGCTCCCGAGGTGCCATCAGTCTGAAAGGTCACCGTGTAGGTGTTGATGGCGAAGTTCGCGGTGAAGGAGAGGTTCGCCGTCACATTGGTGTCGGTACGGGGATTCGCGGTCGAGGCGTCGCTCCAATTGACGAAGTGGTAGCCGATGTTGGGGGCGGGGGTGACGGCCGTGCCGCTGCCGCCATAGGGGACAACCTGCGGGCTGATGCCGCTGATCGCGCCGCCCGCGCCTGCCGTGTAGGTCAGGGTGAAGGTGTCGATGGCGAAGTTCGCCTGGATGGTCGCGTCGGCAGAGGCGGTGACGGTGGTGCTGGCGGCGTTGGCACTGCCGAAGGTGGCCGAGCCGCTCTCGACAGTCCAGTTGACGAAGTGATAGTGGGCGTTCGGGGTCGCGGAGATGCTGACGGCGACGCCCTTGGTCCGGACGGAGGCGCCAGCGGGGCTGGTCGAGCCGTTGCCGTCGTTGTTCACGGTCAAGGTGTAGTCGTTGTCGGCGATGGTGATGGTGGCGGAGGCTGTTCCTACCCCGTAGTTCGGATCGGCGCAGATGCTGATCTCGATGGCCTCACTGCCTTCGGCAAGGGCATCGTCAACCGGCGTGAAGGTCATGGTGACGGAAGCCTGGCCAATGGGAATCTGGATCGTGCCCGCGGAGTGATCTTCACCATAGTCGGCCGTGCTGGCCGTGCCGCCCAGGGTGTAGCAGACATCAAGGGCGGCGCCGGTGTCGCCGGTGCGGCTGATGGTGAAGACGCCGGGGTTGGAGCCGGCTTCGCTGGCGGAGGCATCGGTGGCGGTGACGGAGACGACCGGAAGGACGACGCCGTTGAACTCGACCGCGCCCATGTCAGCGGCACCGCCGTCAACGCGCGCATAGCCGCTGCCGCGCTGGTCATAAGGCAGGATGCCGCAGAAGAGGCGGTCATCCACCGGCAGTAGCGTGGCGTAAATGTCAGTGTCGGCACGCACGGCGTCCGGATCCGTCGTGCTGTCCACGGTGATCGTGCCACCAAGGCCGGAGGCGTTGTCGGCGGTGAGGGCCAGCGAGCCGGTGTAGCCGTCGGTCCAGGTCGCGCTGTGCGCGACGAGCTGGGTCTTGGCGGAATCCTTGTAGAAATTCGCCTGGAAGACCCCGCCGCCGGTGTCGACGATGGCAATGTAGATGATGCCGAGATTAGTGTTATTGGCCGTGAGCCCGGTGATGCCGTCATAGCCGGCGATCTGGTTGTCGCCGTCGTTGTTGTCAAACGGGGCAAAGGAAACCGAAGTATTGACGACAATGGAGCCGCCGAGCCCGGAGGCATTGTCAGCGGAGACCGCGATGGTCTGGAGTCCGGTGCCGGAGGTCCAGGTGGCGCTGTGGCCGACAAGTTGGGTGCGGGCGGCATCCTTGTGGAGCCTGGCCAGCCAATTCGTGCCGTCTTCGGTCAGGACGGTCAGGTGAATCTTGCCGTCGGCATCGGTGTTCGTGCCGGCGACGGCACCGGTGAGCCCGGAGAGGTCGTTGAGGTAGGCGTAGCGATCATGGGCGACGTATTTCATGGATGCGGCGGCGAGGCCGGCGGAGATCGCCGGGCTGCCCTCGAGAAGCATGCGGGTCTGGGTCGGGCCGCCGTTGTCGGCGAGGGCGTTGAGCAGGGGGTCGCCGACAAGGTTGCCGCCGCTGTTGGTGGCGGTGGCGGTGCTGTCCTGCGTGATGCAGTTGTAAAGGTCGGTGAGCGATCCGCTCATATCCTTGCCGGTGCCGCCGGCCGTGCTGGTGTTGCCGGCGACGACCGAGCCGAAGATGCCGGCGTAGAGCTTCGAGGCGATGCGGATACCGCCTTCCTGGTCGGCCACGGAATTGTTGCCGGAGACGGTGGACTGGACGATGCGCAGGACGGTGGATGTGCCGGTGTTGAAGATGGCACCGCCCTCGTCGCCAGCGACGTTGCCGGTGATGGTGCTGTTGACGATGATCAGGTCGCCGCCATTCATGATGCCGCCGCCGTCGCCGGCGCTTCCGGCCTCGTCGGCCTTGTTGCCGGAGATGGTGCAGGATTCGATGAGCATGAGGGCGCTGGTGCTAGCGTTGTTGCGGATGCCGCCGCCGCCGGTGGTGCCGAGGCAGACGTTGTCGGCAACGGTGCAGTTGCGCAGAACGATGGGCCCGGCGCCATTATAGAGCCCTCCGCTATTGGAGCCGGTGG
>CAZBDL010000259.1:0-1544 GCA_964490525.1 uncultured Victivallales bacterium
CCTCTACCGAAACCATCCTCGTCACCGGCAGCGCCGGGTTCATCGGCAACCATGTGGCCGCCGCCCTGCTGGCGGAGGGCCACGAGGTCGTCGGCCTCGACAACTTCAACGACTACTATCCTCCGCTCCTGAAGGAGGCCCGGGCCGCCCGGTTGCGCGACCTGCCCGGCTACCATGAGCGCCGGGTCGACCTGGCCGATCTTGAGGCGTTGGCGGACGTGTTCCGCGAATTTCGCATCACGCGGGTCTGCCACCTGGCGGCGCAGGCCGGGGTGCGCTACTCGCTGGACCACCCGCACGTCTACGAGCGCAGCAACCTGGCCGGCTTCCTCAACATCCTCGAGATGGTCCGCCACCATGGCGGGCCGCGCCTGGTCTACGCCTCCAGCTCCAGCGTCTACGGCGGCAACACCAAGATCCCCTTTGCCGAGGCCGACCCCGTCGACCACCCGATCAGCCTCTATGCCGCCACCAAGAAAGCCAACGAGCTGATGGCCCACTGCTACAGCCATCTCTTCGGCTTCCAGAGTGTGGGCTTGCGCTTCTTCACGGTCTACGGGCCCTGGGGGCGTCCCGACATGGCGATGTGGCTCTTCACCGAGGCCATCCTCGCCGGGCAGCCCATCCAGGTCTTCAACCATGGTCGCATGCGCCGCGACTTCACCTACATCGACGACATCGTCCAGGGGGTCCGCGCCTCCCTCTTTGCCGACGGCCTCGACCGCTATGAGGTCTTCAACCTCGGCAATCACCGCAGCGAGGATCTCATGGAGATGATCGCCGTCCTCGAGCGTGAGCTGGGCTGTCCGGCGGAGAAGATCATGCTGCCTCTTCAGCCGGGCGACGTCCCGGAGACCTGCGCCGACATCGACCAGGCCCGCGCCAAGCTGGGGTTCTCCCCGGCCACCCCGATCGCCAAGGGCATTCCCGCCTTTGTCGCCTGGTACCGGGAGAACGCCGACCTGGTTGCGCGCCTCCGCCGCGCCCGCTGATCCGTCCACTGCGACGATGTTCACGTCCCGTTGGCGGGCACCCCCTTCCGCGTCCCGGCGGCTTGCGCGCATGACGGGTGCCGGGCCCACCGCGACACGAAAAAGCCCGGGCGGCGAACCGTCCGGGCCGGTCAATCCTGGCGGGGGGGCTTACTCCACGGGCTTGGTCTTGGGCAACCCCAGGACCTTGCTCGTGCCGTCCTGCCAGCGGCCTTCCGTGCGCAACTGGTCGATGCGCTCGTAGCGCTTCAGGACATTGCGCTTCTGGCGGATCTTGCCGCCGGTCTTGAGCGAGGGATGGCGCGACATCGGGAACCTCCCGGAGTTGTACGGGTTGCGAAAAGGGCGAATTCACACGGGCCGATAATATCGACCGGTTTTCCTGCATGTCAAACCTGGCATGCCGCGATTCCTCGCTTTTCTCCGGGCGGCCGCTACATTCCCGCGGAATTCGCAAGGACCGCGCCATGAGCATCAAGCCCCTCGCAACCTTGGCCGTGTGGCTGTGGCTCCTCGCCGCCGCGGTAGCCGCCGACCGGCTGGTCATCCTCC
>CAZBDL010000259.1:1627-5643 GCA_964490525.1 uncultured Victivallales bacterium
GCCGCCGCGGTCGCCGCCGACCGGCTGGTCATCCTCCAGACCGCCGACCTCCATGCCCGCACCGCCGCCTGGTCCCGCCTGGCCACGAGGATCCAGGAGGAGCGCGCCCAAGCCGGACGCGACCGCGTCCTGCTCGTCGATTGCGGCGACTCCTGCCAGGGCACCCTCGCCGGGGCGGCGACCCGGGGCGACGTCGGCGTGACCGGCATCAACCTCCTGGACTATGACGCCTGGATTCCCGGCAATCATGAGTTCGACTTCGGCGCGGCCCGCTTCCGGGAGCTGGTTGCTTCGTGCCGTTCCACCGTGCTCGCTGCCAACCTTGTCGGCCAGGATCTCCCCCGCAACATCATGGCCTGGAGGATGTTCGACCGCGCCGGACGCCGCATCGCCGTCATCGGCATGACCTCCCCGCATCTCGACGCCTGGTTCATGCCGGCGGAGATGGACGGCATGCAGGCCCGGTCGATGCGCGAGTCCTTGGAGCGGTTCTTGCCGGAGGTCATGGCGGCCAAGCCCGACCTGGTGGTCCTCGCCATCCATCATGGCCGCTTCACCCCGGCCCGGCTCGGCGATGATTCCCTGCTCCGCCTGGCCCGCGACTATCCTCAAGTCCACCTCGTCCTCGGGGCGCATTCCCACGAGGCCGTGCCCGGCGAGGCCATTGGCCGGCATGGCTGGTTCGTCCAGCCCGGACAGCATGGCGAATACCTGGCCCGCATCGAGGTGACCTGGGGCGAGGATCCGGCCGCGCCGCCCCTGATCGCCTCGCGCCTGATCCCGACCGCCGCCGCCGTCCCCGATGCGACATTCGCGGCCGCCCTGCGTGCTGCCCATCCCGCGATGCATGCCTCGCAACGCCTCGCCCAGCTTCCGGTCGGCACCTCGCCGACGACGCTTGCGGCGGAGATGGGGCATGCCATGTGCCGGGCCGGCGATGCCGATTTTGCCCTCGTCCAGACGGCCCCGGCCGAGTTGTTGCCCCCCGGCATGCGTCTCGACGAACGGGCTCTCTTCGCCATCATGCCCTACGAGAACCATCTTTGGCGCCTTGAGGTCGCCCCCGACGACCTGGCGGCCATCCTCGCCGAGCAGGCAAGGCAGGATCCGCGCCCGCTCCTGCTCGTCCCCGTAGCAGGAGCAACCCCTTCCCCGGAAGACGCTTCGGCCAAGGTCGCCTTAACCGTCAGCAACTATGCCCTGGCCGGCGGCGGAGGACGCTATCCTGTCCTGCGGCGTCTCGGGCGGGAGCCGACGTGCCGGTCGCGTCCCGTCGGCAGCACGGTTCGCGAAGCCCTCCGCGATCACTTCGTCGAGCGCTTTCCCGGGGTGTCGGCATCCCGTCCATGACGGACCAAGGGGAGGGGGGTCAATCGGGAAGCACCCCGGAGGACGAACCGTTGTCCGGCTTGCGGATCTGTTGGCGGTAGCATTCGTCGCAGATGCCGTGGGAGGCCCCGGTCTTGCGGCCGAACTCGACTTCCCACTTGGAGACCTTGAAGACCTTGTTGCACCACGGGCAGATCATTGGGATGGTCTTGATCTCCATCTTCGAAATGGAGAGCCGGACGGTGCTGTCGGTGTTCTCTTCGGGCTTGGTCATGGCGCGGCCCCTGCTGATGCCCGGCCCTCCCCAGGCGTTCATCTCCGGGCCACACAGGCGGAATGCCGGCGTGGCGTCACTTCTTGCGGAAGACGATGCGCCCCTTGCTCAGGTCGTACGGGGACATCTCCATGATCACCGTGTCGCCCGGCAGGATGCGGATGAAGTTCAGCCGCATCCGACCGCTGATGTGCGCGAGCACCAGATGCCCGTTCGGCAGCTGCACCCGGAACATGGTGTTGGGCAGCAGTTCCTTCACCACTCCCTCGACTGAGATTACTTCGTCCTTGGCCACGTGAGGATCTCCGGGTCGGCGTTGGTCAACAGGATCATATGCTCAAAATGAGCGGACAATGTACCATCGGCAGTGCGAACTGTCCAGCCGTCCCGTCCGACGTTCACGCGGTAGGTGCCCAAGTTGAGCATCGGCTCGATGGCCAGGACCATGCCGGGATGCAGTTCGGGACCGCGGCTGCGGACGACATAGTTGGGGATCTCGGGCGGCTCATGGAGTGCGGTGCCGACCCCGTGGCCAACATACTCCCGGACGACGCCGAGGCGGTATTCACGGGCCGTCGTCTCGACGGCGGCGCTGATGTCACGCACCCGATTGCCGGGGCGGGCGGCGCGGATGCCGGCCGCCAGAGCCTCGCGGGTGCCTTCGAGCAGGCGCAGGATGTCTGGATGGGTGGTGCCGCCGATGACGAAGCTGGTGGCGGTGTCGCCGATGCATCCGTCGAGGGCGACGCCGACGTCCATGCTGACCAGGTCGCCGACCTGCATGACGCGGTCGTCGCGGCCGATGCCGTGAACCACTTCGTCGTTGAGGGAAATGCAGATTTGTCCGGGGAAGCCGCGGTAGCCGCGGAAGGCACTGGTTCCCCCGGTTTCGGCAATCAGGCGCCCGGCCAGTTCATCGAGCTGGCGGGTGGTCATGCCCGGAATGACGGCGGCGCACAGCTTGTCGCGGACCTGGGCCGAGGCGGCGGCGGCACGGCGGATGCCGAGGATCTCTTGGGGCGTGTGGATGATGTACTCGCCACCGGCCATCAGGCGAGCACCTGCTGCAGTTCGCGGAAGGAGTCGGCCTTGTCGGCGCCGCCATTGATGCGGACCAGCAGGCCGCGCTGCTCGTAGTAGGGGATGAGGGGGGCGGTCTGCTCGGCGAAGATGCGCAGACGGCCTTGAGCGGTGGCCAGGGAATCGTCGTCGCGCTGGTACAGTTCGCCGCCGCACAGGTCGCATTTTCACGCTTGCTTCGGGGGGCTGAAGAGCTTGTTGAAGGTGGCACCGCAGCTCCGGCAGACGAGGCGCGCCGTGAGTCGCTGGATGAGCAGTTCCTCGGTGGCGTCGAAGAGCACGACGCGGTCAAGACGCTTGCTGACGCGCGTCAAGGCCGCCGTCAGCAGGTCGGCCTGTGGCAGGGTGCGCGGGAAGCCGTCGAGGATGAAGCCGTGCGCACAGTCGGATTGCGCCAGGCGCGCCCCGACCATGTCCGCCACCAGGCTGTCCGGCACCAGTCCGCCGCTGCTGACGTAGGCCTGCGCCTGCTTGCCCAGCGCGGTGCCGTTCTTGATCTCGTTGCGGAAGATGTCGCCCGTCGAGATGTGCGGCAGGCCCGCCTGCTCGGCAAGCAATGCCGCCAGGGTGCCCTTGCCGGCCCCGGGCGCCCCCAGGAAGACCAGGTTGCGGTGTCGGATGTCCATGGCGTTGTTCCTTCGTGAGTTGTGCTTCGGGAATCAGGTTCGCCGACGGATGTGCTTGTCATCCTCGTGCTCGTAATCGGTTCTTTGGGAGGCAGAGGTTCGCCCGCGGGAGCGGGCTCTACGTTGCACAATGCTTCGCTTGCGGGTAGGGGGGCGCGAATGGCCATGCCGTTCCCCCGTCCGCAAAGGCGGCTAATGTATCATGCATCGCCCGAGGCGCAACAGCGGCGGAGAAGGAGAGCCCCTGCTCGGCTTGACGGGCCAGGGCATCATGAGCGAATCTTATTTATATGAATGCAACACGTTGATATGCAACATAAATAGTGGTCGGTGGTCGGTGGCATTTAGCCACGAAGAGGCGACAGATGCTAGCCCAGGGCGTGAGCCCTGGGGGTATGCCCACGCACAACCCCAGAGCCCTGTAGGGGCGGCACAACACGCCAAGACGGTGATTGGCCGTGTCGGGCGTAGTTCCTGAACGAAGCGCTTCGGATTTGCGCCTTGGCGGCTATGCGGCCATGAGCCGCCGGGCATTGGCCAGCGTGAGCCCTGGCATTGCATAGGGCTTCGCGTGGCACGGACACAACGGACCAAGCGGACGCGGCCGGCCGCGTCCCGCTGTCGGCATGGGGGGGCGAGATGGCGCTAAGTACATGTGGACATAAATACGATGACATGCCAATCGTCCTCGTCCTCGTCCTCAGTCC
>CAZBDL010000260.1:0-5636 GCA_964490525.1 uncultured Victivallales bacterium
GGGGTTACAGACATTAGCCCGGGGTTGAGCGCAGCGAAACCCCGGGTATGCCCCCTCCAACCACATCCCACCCTGGAGGGGTGGCGGAACGGATCGCCTTGAGAGTTTGGCGTTGGGCATTGGGCGTTTTCGTCTCCATTGCCGGTTCAGCCGTCCTCGCCCAGCTCCTGGAGGATGGGCGCGGCAATGTCAAAGTTGGCATGGACGGCCTGGACGTCGTCGTGGTCCTCGAGCTTCTCGACCAGGCGGAGGAGTTGGCGGGCGACGTCACGGTCGTTCACCTCGACGGTATTGTCGGGGCGCTGGACGAGACCCGACTCGTCGGGCTCGATGCCGGCCGCGGCAAGGGCGGCACCAAGGGCCTCGAGGCTGTCGGGCGGGCCCCAGATCTCGGCGACGCCGTCCTCGACCTCGATGTCCTCGACGCCAGCGTCGATGAGCAGCTCCATGAGGCGGTTCTCGTCGGCGGCAGGGCCGCTGACAACCAGGCGGGCCTTGCGCTTGAACATCCAGGTGACGGCGCCGGTGCCGGCGAGGCTGCCATTGCCGCGGTCGAAGAGCATGCGGATTTCGCCGGCAGTGCGGTTGCGGTTGTCGGTCGCGCATTCGACGAGGATGGCGGCACCGCCCGCGCCGTAGCCCTCGTAGACCAGCTCCTCAATCTGCACGCCCTCGATCTCCCCGGTGCCCTTCTTGATGGCCCGCTCGATGTTGTCCTTGGGCATGTTGGCGGTGCGGGCCGTCGCCAGGGCCGTGCGCAGTCGGGTATTGGCGCTGACGTCGCTGCCACCGGCCCGCGCGGCGAGCATGATCTCCTTGGCCAGGCGGGAGAAGACGCGCCCCTTGCGGGCGTCGGCCGCCCCCTTGCGGTGCTTGATGTTGGCCCACTTGCTGTGTCCGGACATAGGCGGATCATCCTTTGGCTGGAAGGTTGCGGAAGGCCGGCATGGGATTTTTCCGAAAAGGCCGCAATATACAGAGGAAACGGCAAAACGCACAGGGGAGACGGCGGCGCGCTAACGCGCCTCCATGCGCACCTCGATGGTGCCGGGATTGATCTCCTGGGCCTCGATGTCCTTGGTGCCGAGCCAGAGCTGGACGGGAAGCTGGTAGGTGCCGGGACTGTCGATCCCGGAAAGGTCGACGAAGGGGCGGATGGCCTGCTCGGAGATGGCGGGATCATGGATGGCGTCCTTGACGCCGCGCAGGCTGATGTCAACCTTGTCATAGGCGAAGCGCGGCACCAGCTTGGCGGCCCGGCTCTCGGGCTGCAGGACGCCGACGCGCACGCCGCGGAGGTTGCGCGTCTCGTACTTGCGGTAGATCTCGATCTGGACATTGACCTGGGCGGGCGTGACATGGAGGTTGCGGCGCGGGGAAACCAATTCGACCTCGGTCTCGAAGGCACTGGTGTTTTCGCGCTGGAGAACCACGGGGCGGGTCTGGATCTCGTCGATCTGGCGCAAGGTGCCTTCCGGGCCGGTGACAATGACCTCGGCGGGCAGGACCTTGACCTCGCCGTAGGCATAGTTGTCCATCAGGGATCCCGCGACGACACAGCGGACCGGCAGCCGACGCGATCCCCGCCGGTCGAGGTTGAGCGTCAGATTGTCCGGGCGGAGACCGACGATGGCGATGCCGGCGGGCCCCTGGACATTGTCCTTGCCGAGGCGCAAGACCAGGGACTCCTGGCCACCCTGGATCTGGGAGGGATGAATGGTGGCGACGACCTTGAGGTCGGTGGGCTGGAGCAGGTTGATCCGCCGTTGCGAGCTGCGCACCGTCACGTCGATCCGGCGTGGCGTGTCGTTGTCGAGGATCTCGATGCCGGTAGGCGCGGAAATGACCACCGGGACATCGCGGATGATGTGCTCGGAGCCGATCTGGTCGGAGACGATCTTCCACGCCATCACGGCAAAGAGCAGGGCAATGAGCTTACGCAGGAAGTCCCGCCGGATGATGCCCGGGACCCAGTGGAAGAGGCCTTGGAGGGGGTCGTTCATGGCTGGATGGGGGTGCTGCTGAAGCCGAGCTTCTCTTCCTCGTCGTCGCCGCCGAACTCGCCGATCAGGCTGCGCAAGCTGGACGGCTGGTCGGTGCGCAACAGGGCATGAAGGAAGCGCGAGAGCTTGTCGGGGCCGATGTTGCGCTTGAGGCTCCCGCGGCAGGCGATGCTGATCGCCCCGGTCTCCTCGGAGACGATGACGGCGACGGCGTCAGTCTCCTCGGTGATGCCGACGGCGGCGCGGTGGCGGGTGCCGAGGGTGCGCAGCATCTCCTCGTCCTGGGAGAGGGGAAAAATGCAGTGCGCGGCGACGACCTGGTTGCCGCGAACGACCACGCCGCCGTCATGCAGCGGCGCATGATGGTTGAAGATGGACTGGAGGAGCTGGTGGCTGAGGCGCGCGTCGAGCCGAATGGCGCTGGCGATGATGGCCTGCATGCCGATCTCGCGCTCGAAGACGATGAGCGCCCCGAGGCGCTGTCCGGAAAGGTTGATGGCGGCCGTGACCACCTCGTTGATAGTTTCCTTCTTGCGCTCGCTGCGCAGGAAGGGACGGCTGCCGAGCTGGGCGAAGGCACGGCGCAGCTCGGGCTGGAAGATGACGATGAGGGCGACGGCGAAGGCGGCACCGAGGCCGTTGAGGATCCAGCTGATGACCTCGAACTTGAACTGGTCGGAGAGCAGCTTGAGCAGGAGGGTGCTGATGATCAGGCCCGCCAGAACATAGGCGCCGCGGGTCCCGCGCAGGTAGTAGAGTCCACTGTAGATGAGCACGAAGAGCAAACCGATCTCGAGGCCCGTATGGATGGGGGGGCCGAGGGTGACGCCGAGGTCGCGCACCATCTCCATGCTGATCATGCCGCTCATGCCACCGTTCCTTTCCGGGCTTCGTCGCGCAGGTGCCGGAGCACCCGCAGCATCTCGGCCATCTCCCGGACGTCATGGACGCGGACGACATCCACGCCCTGGTCGGCGAGCCAGGCCACCGCACCGGCAGTTCCCCAAAGCCGCGCGGACGGCGGGGCACCATCGAGCAACGGCGCCAGGAACGACTTGCGCGAGGGGCCGACCAGCAACGGACGTCCCATCGCCTGCAATGTAGCGATCTTCGCCAGGATTGCCAGGCTCTGCGCGGCATCCTTGGCGAAGCCGATGCCAGGATCGAGGAGGATGGCCTCGCGGGCGACCCCGGCCGCAACGGCCCGGGCCATGGCCGCCTCGAGGAAGGCGCGGATCTCGTCGAGCAGGTTGCCGTAGCGCGTGTCGCGCTGCATGGTCTGCGGCGTGCCGCGCATGTGCATGAGCACCAGGCCGGCGCCCGTCGCCGCCACCAGCCCGGCGAGCCCGGGATCCGCCTGCAGGCCGCTGATGTCGTTGATGATGTCCGCCCCCGCCGCCAGCGCGGCCGCCGCCACCGCCCGCTTGGTGGTGTCGACGCTGATCACCGCCTCCGGGCGCAACGCGCGGACCTGCCGGATGACCGGGACGACCCGGCGCAGCTCCTCGTCGGCCCCGACCGGATCCGCCCCCGGACGGGTCGATTCGCCACCGATGTCGACGGCCGCCGCGCCGGCGTCGATCATCGCCAGCGCCCGCGCCACAGCGGCCGCCGCATCGGCGCACTCGCCGCCGTCGCTGAACGAGTCCGGGGTGACGTTGACGATCCCCATCACCCGGGTCTCGCCCGTGCACGCCCATTCCCGCCCGCGAAAACGGAATATCCTTGCCGAGACCATGACCGCTCCCTTCGCTTTGGCGATCGTACTATAGCTCCCCAACCGCCCTAACCGCAGCCTAACACAATTCTCGCGGAGTCCTTGCGCGGCAAGCCGTCCTGGAAGTGGCGGAATCCACCCCAAGGCTGTAGCTTGATGCGACAACGACGAGACGAGGTGCCCCATGGCAAAGGCAAGGATCCTGGCGGTGGACGACGAGGAGGACCTCCTCGAGCTGGTCCGCTATGCGTTGACCCGGGAAGGCTACGACGTGACCTGCGTCGAGACCGGCGAGGACTGCATCCGCCAGGCCCGCCAGCGCCATCCCGACCTCATCCTCCTCGACCTGATGCTGCCGGGCATCGACGGCCTCGACGTCTGCAAGACCCTCAAGGGCGAAGACCGCACCCGGGCGATCCCGGTCGTCATGCTCACCGCCAAGGGGGATGACGCGGACATCGTCACCGGACTTGAGCTGGGGGCCGACGACTACATCACCAAACCCTTCAGCGCCAAGGTGCTGGCGGCGCGGATCAAGGCCATCCTGCGGCGCCGGGACGAGGCCGAGGCGGACGACGACGTGATCAAGCGGGGCAACCTGCTGATCAACCGCGGGCGCCGCGAGGTGCTGATCCAAGGCAAGGCCGTGACGTTGACGTTCTCGGAGTTCGAGATCCTCGCCCACCTTGCGCGCCGCCCGGGCTGGGTCTTCACCCGCAACCAGATCGTCAACGCCGTCAAGGGCGACGACTATCCGGTCACCGAACGCTCGATCGACGTGCAGATCGTCGGCCTGCGCAAGAAGCTTGGCGATGCCGCCGACTGCATCGAGACCATTCGCGGCGTCGGCTACCGCTTCCGAGACTGAAAACTGCGGAACCCCGCGAAGAGGACGCCGGCCAACCTTCCGGATTCCCGCCTGTTTCGGATTTGGAATTTAGAATTTCGAATTTAGGATTTAAAATTTAGGCTTCCCCATGCCCCGCAAGATCTTCATCCAACTCTTCCTCTACTGCATGGCGACGGTGGTCGTGGCCTTGGCGCTGGCGAGCTGGCACATCGTCGTGGCGTTCAAGACGTTCTATCAGGAGCGGCGGACCGGGGACTTGGAGGCGAAGATCCGCTTCCTCTCGGCCCAGGCGGCCGACCTGGTCGAGCGCGGCGACCATGCCGGGCTGCAAGCGCTGTGCCGGGAGATGGGCGGGGTGGCGGGAGCGCGGCTGACCGTGATCCGGGCGGACGGTCTGGTGCTGGGCGACACGAACGAATTGCCGGAACGCATGGACAACCATGGCGGGCGGCCGGAGATTGTGGCCGCCATGCAGGGAAGGCGCGGCGACAGCATCCGCTACAGTCCGACGATGGCCGAACGCTACCTTTACGTGGCCTTGCCGCTGGGCCCCGCGGAACAGCCGACCGGGGTGTTGCGTGCCTCGACCAGCATCGCCTCGATGGATCAGGCGCTGGTGGCGATCAACCGGCGCATCCTGGCCACCGGCATCGCGGTGATCCTGCTGGCCGCCGCCTGCAGCCTGCTCATCGCCCGCCACATCAGCCGCCCCATCCAGATCGTCCGCGAGGCCTGTGCGAACTTCGCGGACGGGCGTCTCGACGACCGCCTGCGCCTGAACACGGGCGGCGAACTGGACGACCTCGCCCGGAGCGTCGACCGGATGGCCGAGGAGTTGCGCTCCCGGCTCGGCCAGATCACGGCCCAGAACCAGGAGCTAGAGGCGATCCTCACGAGCATGACCGAGGGCGTCGTCGCCTTCGACCGCGAGGGCCGGGTGATCAGCATCAACCGCGCCGCCCAAACCTTGCTCGGCAACGACCGCGACATGCGCGGTCGCGGCTTCCGCGAAGTCGTGCGCATCCCCGAGCTGCAGCAGTTCATCGACGCCATCCTCGGCAACGGC
>CAZBDL010000261.1:0-5595 GCA_964490525.1 uncultured Victivallales bacterium
CCTGGTTGAACCTCAACCCGCTGCAGGACGACGCGGAGCTGGCCGCCCTGATGGACTATCTCTGCGGCGGGCCCGACACCGAATACGGCGCGCGCCGCGCCGCTCTCGGCCAGGCCGAACCCTGGTCGCGCGTCTTCGGGAAGATCCATCTCGAGTGTGGCAACGAGACCTGGAACACGATCTTCGCCCCCCGCGCCTGGCCGGGGAAGCCCGACGTCTATGCCGCCATCTGCAACCGGATGTTCAAGGCCATCAAGGCCGATCCCCGCTACAACCCGGAACAGTTCGTCTGCGTCGCCTCCGGCTTCGGACGCGATCCGGGCGGCTGGACGAGGAAAGTCGCGGAACTCGCCACCGAGGCTGATGTCGTCGATGTCGCCGCATATTTTGGCGGCTCCGACGGCCTCTCGGCGAAGGCGCCGGAAGGCACGTCCGAGGCGGACGTCGCCAAGGAAATCGTCAAGGGCCAGCTCCTCATCTGCGGGCCTGGCATCGTCGGGCAGCCGCGCCGCGAATTGGCGAAGGTCCAGGCCGACCTGCTGGCGAAGACCGGACGCAAAATCCAATTCTCCGACTACGAGTCGGGCCCCGGCTACATCATCCCGGGTCCGGGCAAGGTCTTCCGCGAGCGCGACGAGATCATCGGCAAGTCCCTCGGCATGGGCGTCGTCACCCTCGACTGCTTCCTCATGGAGATGGCCATGGGGTTTCTCGCGCAGAACTACTTCAAGTACAATGTCGGGCCCAACTGGACGACCCACAACAACGAGACCGACATGCTTCCGCACGCCTCCTGGATCGCCTTGACCATGAGGAACAAGTATTGCGACGGATCACTGATGAAGGTCGTCCCCGGCGAGCGCAAGACCGTCAGCGTCCCCGCCCAGGAACTCGAAGGGTGGACCTGGGACGGCAAGCCCAAGAACGTCGGATTCCGGGGCTGTGCGGACATCCCGCTCACCGAATGCTATGCCTTCCGGGACGGCAAGCGCCATGCGTTCCTCTTGTTCAACCGCAGCTGGAATGAGCCGCGCAAGGTCGCCCTGACGCTGCCCTTCGATCCCCAGCCACGCGGAGAGCTCCATGTCCTTGAGGGCGACCCCTTCCTGGGCAACCAGAAGGAACGGCTCGTCGAGGAGCAGTCACGGATTGTCGAGGATATGACCCGCGACTACTCCTTCGTCCTGCCCCCCGCCGCCATCCACATCCTCGTCGCCGAGGAGCGGGACTGAACCTGGCGGACAACACCCCTCGCCCCGCGGAAGCAACCAATCGCCGAAACGGAGATCATGAACATGACGCCGCCGACCCGCTTGGCCCACGTCCTCCTGCTGTCGCCCTTGCTCTTCCTGGGCGGCCAACTGCGCGCCGAGGAGGAGTATTTCCCGAAGCCTTGGCCCCAGGCGGGCCCCTCGGCCAACCTCTACCTGGCGCCGCCCGCCCCTGCAGATGCGCCGCTCCGGGCAATCCATGCGCGGGTGGTCGACTTCGGGCACGACTTCGGCACCTGGGTGGCGGGCCCGCATTTCCGGGGCAGCCCGCAGGATCCGAAGGCCAGCAAAGAGGTGCCCAGCGCGGAGTTTGAGTTCGACGGAAACCCAAGGACGCGGGACACCGTCCAGCATTTACCGTTCTCCCTGACCCGGCCCTTCTCGACCTGGGATGTCACCTACGACGACGAGCACGTCGGTGCCACCTTCTACGGCGGCGCGGCGTTCTTCTTCGCGAACCGCGCCGGCGGCGGCATCACCGAGCGCTTCATCAATGCGGACCACTGCGCGACAGGTCATTTCCCCCGCGACAACTGGGCGCTGCACATGTTCACCTTCAACAAGCAATCGCCCTGGGTGGCGAGTGCGCTCTGGCTCTGGCTCAAGCCTGACTTCTCCAACGGCGGCGACCAGCACCGCGTGAGCATTGACGCGAACAGCGTCATCCACATGCGCGAAGCCCGCTACTGGAACGGCTACGACGGCGTCCGCATGGTCCTGCGCGACGGCGAGCAGTTCTATCTCTCCGAGAAGACCTTCTCCGGTTGCGACCTCTACATCCTGAAGCCGGCGGATACGCGCTGGGCGCCGTTCAACCCCAAGCCCCCATTCGACATCCGCTTCGACGCGGCGTCCGCGAAATTCGCAAAGCAGGATTTCAAGGATGTCACCGCGGCTGGCTTTCATCTCTTCAAGGACAGCCTGACGCCGGACGTCGGCGCGTTCAAGTTCTACGCGTTCGAGTTGGATGCCACGGTTCACCGTCCGGAACGACCGAGCGAGACCCTGGCGATGGAGAGCGTCGCCGACTTCTGCATCTCAAGGACGGAAATTCCCTACGCGTTTTGGAAGAAGATCTACAAGTGGGCGAACAACAACAACTACGCGCAGTTCGATCGCCCGGGATTCCTGTTCGAGGAGAACGGCGACATCGGCAGCATGGAATTCGACGGGGAATCGCATTCCCCCGATGAGCCGGTGACCGGAATCACCCTCCACGATGCGGCCGCATGGTGCAACGCGCTGTCCGAATATGAAGCGAAAACGCCGTGCTACTACACGGATGCCGCCTGCACGAAGGTCTTCCGCTGGGTGCGCCAATCCTCGCTGTGGAAGGAGCCGGAGAACTTCCCCCCCCTCCACGTGAAGTGGTCGGCGGACGGATACCGTCTCCCGACACCCGCCGAATGGCTCGCCGCGAGTGATCCCGCAGAGACGGCGGAGGTTTCAACCGGCTCCCGTCCAGTCGGACTGGGCAAGGCGAACTCCAAGGGGCTCTACGACATGTCCGGCAACGTGCGCGAACTCGCCTGGGACGAGGAGGCTCTCGATCCCGCCTCGAAGAAGAGCATCTGCCTCATGGGCGGCTCGTTCTTGCCTGGCGACCCGATGAAGAGCTCGGCCTCGCCCTGGGGCGACGCCATCCGTCTCCAGTGTGGGTTCTTCGACGGAGGATTCAGGGTTCTTCGCAAGGAGGAAGGCGGTGCGAAGCCCACGTTCAACGCGTCAATTCCTGACGGGCTTGCCTGGAAGGCGCCGGTCGGCGAGACGCGCGGTGGAGACGTCGCGGCCAGGGTTCCGAAAGGTGTCGTTGACATGGTTGAAATCCCGGCGGGGCAGTTCAGGGCCGGAGACGTCGATGTCACCATCACCCACTTCCAGATGGGCAAGACGGAAGTTTCATACAGGCAGTGGCTTGCGGTCAGGCAGTGGGCCGAGGCGCACGGCTACGAGTTCAACCATGACGGCGACATCGGCAACATGGAATGGAAGTCCAACCCTGCGGAGCGGTACCCCGACGAGCCCGTCGCCAACATCAGTCACCGTGACGCCATGGCATGGTGCAATGCCTTGTCGGAGATCGAGAAGGTCACCCCGGTGTATTACGAGGACAAGGAGCTTTCCCGGCCATATCGGAAGGCGAACCGATACAAGCCGTTGATGTTCGACGAATGGCTGGAGAGCGACAAGCACAAAGGCAAGTTCGCCGATGGCGGCAAGTTCATCGGTGGCGCATACATCAAGTGGGATGCCGACGGCTATCGCCTGCCCACCGTGGCCGAGCAGTCTTACGCCCTGGGCGCCGGTTCCGACGCCACCGACGCCAGTGCCTGGACCTATGGGAATTCCGCAGGGAAGACGCAGCCCGTGGCAAAAAAGACCCCCAATGCGTTCGGGCTCCACGACTCGGTCGGCAACGTCATGGAATGGGCCGGGAGCTTCCCCCCCGTCTACACGCCGTTCACCTTCGTCAATCCGGTCAGCCATGCCCAGCCCTGTATGGACTCCGGCGGGACGGGTGGCATGCCGGTGCGCGGCGGCTCCGTCCACCAGCGGCACCCCTCGTATTTCGAGTGGCTCCCCGGCGGCAAGGGCATGGTCAACGCCGACCTGGCCTATCCCGACCTCGGCCTCCGTGTCGCCCGGCATCCGCAGTCCCTGGAGCTGGACGTCGACGGCAAGCGTTATCGCCTTGTCGGGGCTAGGCCGGAGGAGGTTTTGCTGCTGTCCGGCAAGCGGGCCGTGGTCGATGGAGAGATCCAGGGAGACACGATCAAGGTCAAGTCAATCAAGGAGGCCCAGTAATGCGCACCGCCAGGCCCATAGCCTCTACCGTTGCCGGATGGCTCCTTCTCGCCGGAAGCATCGCCCACCTCCCTGCCGCGGAGATCACGGGGACGGTCGTCGCCACCGGCTATCCCCCGGACGCCGTGATCGAGGACACGCGCCCCCAGCTCGACCTGGGCGACAAGTCCCTCGACCTGCTGGAGGGGCGCACCTACCGCTACAGCCTCCACCGCACCGGCGTCCACCAGACCGCCCCGTTGCGCAGCTTCAGCGGCGTGAAATGGACCGTCCAGCTCGGTGCACCGTCGCACTCGTCTCCCATCGTCGCCGACGGGCTGGTGCTCATCGTCTCCGACGACGGCGTCCTGCATGCGCTCTCCGCCGCCGACGGTTCCGCGGCGTGGACATACCAGATGGTCGCGAAGAAGGGGCCGATCTTTGCCACGCCGACCATCACGGGCGGGCACGTCTATGCCAACGACCCCGGCGGCAACGTCTATGCACTCGACGCCAAGACGGGCCAGGAGAAGTGGCGGCGACGGGCCTGCAACGGGACTCCCGATTCGGTGACCCCCGCCTACGGGCTGCTGTTCATCACCGAGACCAGGGGCCTGGTCCACGGACTCGACCCGGCGACAGGCGAACCGACATGGCGGGCGCGCCGCGCCGATCGCGGCCTCTATAATTCCCGCGGCACCATCGCCCCGGTCGTCAAGGACCACCTTTACATCTCCTTCTGCGACTACGACGGCTACTTCTGCATCGACATCCCCAGCGGATCCCTCCTCTGGCGCGGGGACGCCGAGATGAACGGCAAGACCAGCAGCCCCGGGGCCGTCTCGGGCGAATTCCTGTACAAAGCCATCTACACGGCTGGCGGCGTCGACCGCATCAACATCGTGCCGACGGCAATGGAGAAGATGAACAACTCCCAATGGTTCGTGAAGGCGTTCGAGGGGCAGAAGCGCATGGGCGGCGGCGGCGTCAGCGGCTACGAGATGACCGGGGCCTGCGCGGCGAAGGGCAACTTCGCCTATGCCGCCTGCGCCGACGGCAAGCTCTACGCCTTCAATATGGCCGAAAAGACGATCGCCTGGACTGCGGATCTCGGCGAATCCCTCGAGTCCTCCGTCACCATGGCCGGGGACGTCCTCTACTGCGGCGGCATGAAGGGCGGAGTCTTCGCCGTGGATGAAAAGGGCAACATCCTTTCAAAGACGAACGTTGGAGGCGCCGTCTCCTGCTCCCCATGGATCGACGACGGCATTCTGTATCTCGTGGATCAACGGGGCCAGGTCCATGCGTTGTGAAGCATCGATGACAAGGACGACAAGCACATGCGTCGGGGAAATCATGCCCCAGGGCACGAATGACCAGAGAAGGAGCCAGAGATGAGAATCACGATGACATCCCGTGCCATCGCGGTCGGGGCACTGCTCCCGGCCTTCGCGGCGGTCGTGGCGGCGCAGAACTGTCCGGTGGTGGACTTCGGTGACGACCTGTGCTGGTTCAGCGGCTACGCCATTCCGCCGTACCG
>CAZBDL010000262.1:0-5590 GCA_964490525.1 uncultured Victivallales bacterium
TCCGCCGCACGCCGGGGCGTGCGACCGAGACCCGGCAGGCCAGCACCGCAGTGGAATGGCTGGAGATCCAGGGACACACCTTGGTGGGCACGGAGACCAATCCCGTCGAAGGCATCTTCAAGGCGAACATTGTCGCCTCGTCTCTGTTTGACGCCAAGATTCCCGACGATGTCACGACGACGGCGTACACCTCGGTCCAAGGCAAGGACAACATCACCAGCTTCACGATGCGCCTCAAACTGAAAACCCCCATCCAACGGTAGCTGGCTCCCCGCCAGCGAGTGCGAAACATGAACCTGATCAAGAAGAACATGGTCCTGGCGATCGTGCTTTGCGCCACGCTGGTGATCGCCCTCGGCCTGCTGTATCTGGTCTCCCGGCGCTATGGCGGGATGAAGACCTCGCTGGCGGAGGTCCAGACGCTGCGCGACGAGATCAACGACCTCAACGACGTGGTGAAGAAGCCGATCGCCCCCCTCAAGGAGAACGTGGAGAGCATCCACGCCGACTTCCTCTTCATCCGTGAGTCGACCCGGGATCTCCAACAGGTCTTCGGCAAGCCCTACCATCGGGCGTTGCAGGCCTTTGCCACCGCGCTGGAATTCGAGACCGTCGCCCTGCTGAAGGAAAAGTGGACTGCCTTCTTCCGCCGCGAAGCCAACAACCGGATCCGGCCACAACAGGCATTCCTCAAGTTCATCGGCGAATATGACCGGGAAAAGGTCGACCGGGCCGTCGCCGAGTTCAAGCGCGAGGCGGAAACCCATTCGGTCGAACTGCTCAACGAGGCGAACCTCAACGACGTCATCCTTGAGGCCTTGGGCCATCCCCGGACCATGAGCCCGGAAGCCTGCAAGACCTATATTACCTACATGCAGGCGTCGCTGGCCCAGATGCTCCAGCCCCAGCCCCCCAAGGAGGGGGAGCATGTCGTGGTCCTTGGCAACGGAGTCGACAAGTTCACCTTCGCCGATTTCGACAACCGCATGCCGCTGCGCTCCGACGTCAGCTACATCATCAAGAACTGGAAGCTCATCGAAGACCTCGCCTTCCGACTCAAGAAGAGCCAGGTTTCCCATCTCGCCACCATCTCCCGCCGCGAATCCCTGAAGGGGCGGGAGGCGGACGCCTACCTCTATCTTCCCTACGAGATCGAGATCGAAGGCACCCAGGATGCCGTGCAGGCGTTCCTCAACAGCCTGCAGGACGCATGGCAGGAAAACCGGACTTACATCGTGCGCAACCTGGAGTTCAGCAAATCGGTCGACGAGGTTGCCAATGTCGCCTCCGCCGCGCCAGTCAGACCGGAGCCGTCCGCCCCCGACCGTCGTCCGGGAAGCCGTTCCCGCCAAGATGGCGGATTAGGGGCCGAGATCGATGCAGCAACCCAGGCGGCGATCGAGGCCCGGGCCGATTTCGGCCGTGTGCTGATCGGCAGAAACCGCAATGTCAAGGCCAAGATCGCCTTCGACTACGTGATCTTCATCGGCGACGAGATCAAAGGAGACTGAAGCGGTGGCTTTTCTGCGCAAACACTACGAGAAGATGATCCTGGCGGCCTTCCTGCTGGTGTTCATCTTCCTGCTGGTCTCGCTGATCATGATCTTCAGCAAGTCCATGGAGATCTCCGAGAAGGATCTGCTGATCACGCCGCGGGAGGCGAACTATCCCCGCGTCTCCCCGGACGCCTACCAGGCGCGCCAGACTCTGGGGCAGCAGGTCGCTTGGGAGAAGGCCTCCCCGCGCACCGAGGGAGACGTCGACTACACGGCCCTGCTGATGCCCTTCGAGATCTCCCGCTGTCCGGCCGACAAGGGATGCGGACGGTTCATTCCCCTTTCCGCCTTCGGCAATGAAGAGAATCCCGGCAAGTGCCCGCTCTGCGGCATTGCCCTGGATCCGCCCAAGGTCGATATCGGAAACGGCGTCGACCCGGGCGAAGACCGCGACCGCGACGGCATCCCCGACATGATCGAGGTCAAGAATGGACTCAGTCCCGCCGATCCGGCGGATGCCCTCTATGACCTCGACGGCGACGGCTTCACCAACCTCTACGAACATCTTCAGGGCACCGAACTGAACGACGCCAAGTCCCATCCGCCATTGGCAGAACGCCTCGCCTTGAAGGACATCCGCCGACGCCAGCTCCCCATGATCCTGAGGAAGGTGGTGGCCCGGGACGGCGACGAGAAGGACCGCTGGGACATCCAGCTCGACGTGCAGACCCAGCGCGGCATGCGCACCCGCTTCGAACGCCTCGGCAATTCCGTCAAGCTGGACAACGACGAATACAAGATCGTCGACGTCGATCACCGCATCGAGGAACGTCGCGACCGCCGTCTGAACGCGATGGTGCCCACGGATGTCTCCCGGATCACCATCCAGAAGGGAGACGAGGAGCCCATCGTCGCCATCGTCGGCGAAAAGATCATGGAGCCCAATCCCCGCATCCTAATCCTTGATCATCTTTCCAACCGTGAATACAATCTGCGGCAAGACGACGAGTTCACGGTGGGGACCGCCAGCACCGGCACGGAGAAGTATCGCCTGACCGAGGTCGACGACAATGCCCGGACAGTGGTCCTCAAGGATGCCGCCGAGAGCCTCCATACCGTCGGGACCTCTGCCAAGGCGCCAATCCCTCAGACGCCGGGGCTGGAGAGCGTACAACCAGGCGATCCGACCTCACCCCCGATGCCGGGAGGAATGTTCGATGACGTCTTCTAGCCAGCGATCTTCTTCTGTCATGCCGCACCCTCACGTTTTCCCCGAATTTGTTGCCTCTCCCCAGCCATATCCATTCCAACATGCGGAGGAATATCCAATGCTCAGGTCAGGTTGTCGCTGTCTGCTTTTGTTGATGTTGGCGGTGGCGCCCCGGATCGTCCAGGCCGAGGATATGGCGACCCCCGCGAGCCCGGCGGTTCCGCCGGAAACGGTCTCCCAGGAGGTCGAGCGGGAGAATGCCGAGCGGCAGGAGCGACTCCTCAATGCCAAGGCTTTGATGCAGGAAGCGCGGGAACTGGTGGCCGAGAACCGCTTCGACGAGGCGGACAAGCAACTCGGCCAGGCCGGGGAAATCCTTGCCGGGCTCTCTGGCGACCTGGCCTTGCTGGAGCGGGACAAGCTTGCCCGGATGAAGCGCCACACGACCATTCTCTGGGCCAAGAGCATCGAAGCGGATGCCCGCCGGGCCTATGTCGACAAGGACTACGACAAGGCCATCATGCTCACCCGCGACGCCATGCGCCTTGAGGGCATCGAGCCCGCCCAGCGCGCCGACCTGCAGTCCTTCATCGAGGAGTGCGAAGGAAAGATCGACGCCACCCAGTTCACAGAGAACCTGGCCGTCGAGGTCATCGACCCCGAAAAGGAGGCGCGGGAGTACGATGTCGACGTCAGCGTCGCCCAGGCCAGGAAGCTGCTGGCCACGGAGCAATACACCCGGGCCCGTGACACCCTCGAAAAGGTGCTCGTCCGCGACCCCTACAACGTCGACGCCATGGAAGACCTCAAGAAGATCTACAAGGAGCTTCAGCGCCGCGGCGCCCTGCGCCGCCACAACGACTTCCTTGAACGCATCGCCGAGGTTGAATGGAAGTGGAGCGAGGCGGTCCTGCCCCTCCCCGCCGTCAAGCCGGAATCGGCCGGTGCCGCCATCGCCACGCGCACCCAGTCCAACATGTACCAGAAGCTCAATCGCCTGATCATCGACCACATCGAGCTTGAGGAGGCCTCGATTTCGGCGGTGGTCCGTCACCTGGTCGACCTGAGCAAGCGCCTCGACCCGGACAAGACGGGAGTCAGCATCCTGCTCAACATGAAGGAAGACTCGCAGTTGAATGTCCCGACGATCACCATGTCGTTCGATGACATTCCCCTGATCGAGGTGATCCGCTACATCTGCCAAGGTTGTGACCTGCGCTACCGCATCGAGGAGCACGCCGTCATCATCGGCACCGATGCCATCGACCCGATGGACACTCGCTTCTTCACCGTCCGCACCACCCTCATTGCCAGCATCCCCGGGGCCGAAGACGCGGCCAGCGGGGAGCAGACGACCTTTGGAGAGGAAGGATTCTTCGACGCGGCCAACACCCTGGCCGCCCCCGAAGGCCGCACCAGCCGGAATGTCACCTCCGAGGCCTTGCAGGCCTTCTTTGTCGAGCGAGGCATTCCCTTCCCCGAGGGGTCGACCATCGCCTACGACCGTCGCGCCGGCAAGCTGGTCGTCCGCAACACCCTGGAAAATCTCCGGCGCCTCGACTCCCTGCTCCGCGAGCTTGACATCGAGACCCCGCTGGTCCTGATCGAGGCCAAGTTCATCGAGATCACGCAAACCGACCTTGAGGACATGGGCTTCCAGTGGCTCTTCTCCAAGGACACCTATCCGACCTCCGGAAGCACGTGGACCATTCCCCAGAACGACTCGACCGTGCGTCCCCTGGGCACCAATGCAAGCGGCATCGATAGCCCGGTCAACGCCTTTGTCAACTCGCGCCTGGTCAACAATGCCGCGATCATGCCGGCCTTCGGGGCCAACGACACCCGCCACCTCAACCTCTATGTCCATGCGCTGAACCAGAGTGGCCGGGTCGAAGTCCTCTCCGCGCCGAAGGTCCTTGCCACCAGCGGCCAGACCGCCTTCATCCGCATGGTCCGCATGGAATACTATCCGGAATCCTGGACCGAGCCGGAGCTGGTGGCGGGCGAAGACAGCGTGCAGTTCACCCCCTCCTATCCGGAACTGGGCGAGGCGACGAACATCGGCATCAACCTTGAGGTGACGCCCACCGTCAGCCCGAACAACTACACCATCTCGCTGCAGCTCTATCCCTCCGTCATCGAGCGTACCGGCTGGACGGACTACACCTATATCATCGATCTCGGCGTCCTGACCGGACAGGTCAGTGCCCTGCAGATCATGCCGGAGCTGTCCCGCCGCGAGATCACCGCCACGGTCCGTGTCTACGACGGCGAGATGCTGGTTTTGGGCGGCATGCTCCGCGACCAGATCTCCAGCGTCGATGACCGGATTCCCCTGCTCGGCGACCTGCCCCTCATCGGTCGCCTGGCCAGGACCAAGAACGAGGAGAGCGAGAAGATCAACCTGATGATCTTCATCACCGCCCGCCTGGTCAATCCCGATGGCCTGCCGGTCCGCGTTTGGGACGAGACCAAGGGCCTGCCGGACTTCCGCCGCCTCTAGGCCGCCATGAACCCCACAAGCTCGTTTTTGCATAACTTCATCGGATGCGGAGGAACAGGAATGACCACGAATCAGGATTGTCGGCATCGCACCCCGCCCTATCTTGCGATGATGGCGGCCGTTGCCGTCTTGGCTCCGCTCGCCATGGCCCAGGAGCCGGTTGCCACCCCGGCAGCGACGGCCAGCCCGGAGCAGATCCAGGCATCGATCCGCGCGGACATCCACCGCGAGGCAGTTCGGCGCGACGAGCTGGAGATCAAGGCGGACGAGGCCGTGCATGCGGCCCGGCAAGCCTTCACCGCCGACGAGTACCAGGTGGCAGTCGACAAGTACCTCGAGGCCATCTCCCTCCTTGAGCAATGCGGGGCCACGCCGCACGTC
>CAZBDL010000263.1:0-5575 GCA_964490525.1 uncultured Victivallales bacterium
ACTTCTATTTCGCGGCCAGCGCCATCCGGACCCGCCACAACGACGAACTGGTCGTCTTCTCGCCGATGGGCACGCCGCGCTACATGTCGCCCGAACAGACCCGCAACCGGCCGATGTCCGCCAAATGCGACCTCTACAGCTTCGGCGTGCTCGCCTACGAACTGCTCACCGGGCGCCTGCCCTATCCCGCCGAGCCCAGGAACCTCCAGGAGATGACCGCGGCGATCACGGCCGGCACGATTGTCCCCCCGCAACGTGCCTGCCCGCACCTTCCCGCCTCCGTCGCGGAGGTGCTCGTGCGCCTGCTCGCCCTCGCCCCGGAAGACCGCCCGCGGAGCATGCGCGAGGCCGCCGACGCCCTCGCCGGAACCTGCCGGCTCGCCCCCACCCCGTCGCCGCCCGCGGTTTCCCTGCCCTGGTGGCGACGGATTTTCGCCCGGTAACTTTCATCGCGCCGTTGCCGCAGTATAGTGGGCGGTTGCGCCGTTCCCGGAGAAACAACCCCCTCATGGAGGCTCCCCCCATGCGACACTGGCTGACCCTCGCGGTCCTGGCCCTGGCCACCGCCCTCCTGCCGCTGCACGCCGACACCTCGCTGGTGGAGATGGTGCCCAAGGACATCGACGGTTGCCTGTGGCTGAACCTCAAGCAGATCGTGGCCCATCCCCTGGTCGCCGGGCAGCTTGAGAAGCAGCAGGACAAGGACGGCATGCGCCATTTCCGCGAACTCTTCGCCCGGCATGGCCTGGACCTCTACCAGTCCTTCCCGGAAGGCATCATCTTCGGCCACCGCGACGGCAGCGGCGCGTTGCTGCTGCAGACGACGGTCGGCGAGGAGCAGTTCCGCGCCATGTTCGAAGAGGACCCGATGAACGTGGTCGGCCAGCTCGATGGCCAGGCCATCTACCCCTACACGGCCAAGGAAGGCCGGGACGGCGGCGTCTCCATGTACCTGCGCCCGGACGTGATCGTCTCGGCGAAGGATGCCGATGCCCTGAAGGCCTACCGCGAAGCGACCAAGGACGGCTCCTTCGCCAGCCATCCGGCCCTTTCCCGGTACCGCCGCGCCATCGCCCCCGGAGCCGACGCCTGGGCGGTCTTCGTCAATCCCCAGCCCCAGGGCGAAGCCCCGCAGCAAAGCATGTTCGCCATGATCCAGGGCGGCTCGCTGGCCCTGCACCTCGGCAACCCGGCCGATGCGGCCAAGAAGGACGATCTCCGCCTGATCATGCGCCTGGCCTGCAAGGATGCGCAGGGGGCTTCCTTCGGCGCCCTCTCGATGAACGGCCTGCTGATGGTCGGCATCGGCCAGGCCCTGGCTGGCGACCCCGAACTGGGCACCGAGATGAGCCGCCTCCTCCAGCTTCGCCCCGAGCAGCAGGATATCGTCCTCGACGCCACCTTCACCAGCGCCCTGATCACGCGCCTCCAGAAGGCCATGGAAAACCGCGCCTCAAGAGGCGCCGCAGGCCTGTCCGCCGGCGGCGATGACACCCTGACGCCATCCGCCACCAACGGCGACGGCGACCTCCTGCCCCTCCCCCCCGAGGGCGAATAGGCACAAAATCGAGGCTGAGCTGGAAGCTCGCAGCGCGAAGTCTGAGGGCCACACTGGCGTTTGGCACAACTCGGTGTTCACCTGGGTGATTTGACCACGACATGTTCCGCACAGCCCTGGCGGGAGTGGTCCTTGGCGTGCGGCGGCACTGCGCCGCTTTGGCTTTCGGACGGTGTCCAGGCATCTCGCAGGGCGCGATCAAAGGCACTGATTTCTGCCGCCCGCCAGGCCGGGCCGGGCGTCTCGGCCCGTCCTCAGTCCCGCTTCAGCAAATCCTGCAGGCCACGGCGGAGCAGCCGTTGCCCGGCCGTGCGGATGATCCGCGTGAGGTTGTCGCGAAAGGCGTCGCGGGCGATCTTCGGCTCCTTGGCGTGCCCCTCGACACGGACCTCGATGACCTCGCCCTTGAGCAATTCGTGCAGCTCGCTCCGCCCCCCCACCATCTCCAGGGTGATCGGCAGCTCGATGCGGTAGTCGAGGGCCTTGGTGGCCAGGTTGATGTGGCCATACACGGACACCGGATTCTTGCCCACCATGAACCGCAACGGGCCATGGGTGGCCTGGCCGTCGCGCACCGTGACGGCCACCGCCTGGTCGGGGAGGGTCACCCCCTGACGCTCGATCCCGGCCATGGCCAGCACCTCCCGCAGGAAACCCACCGCCTCCATGCGCCCCCCGGAAAAGCCCAGGTCGCCGTCGAAGCGGATCCCCCCGGCAATGTCGCCCTCGACCGGCACCTGGCATTCACGGGCCAGCAGCCCGACCTTGCCGGAGGCGGCCGTGATCCCGTTGAAGACCGGCAGGAAGCGGACCAGCAGCCAGGAGACCACCTCGTTGGCGAGGTCGACATCCGTGAGCACCGTCGTCGCCGGCGGCAGAACCAGGGCCGGGACGGGAGCGTTCGCGTCGATGGTGGCGGGCAGGCTGACCGTGCCCCCGCCCAGCAGGCAGCGCAGGCTTGAGGTGACGATGCCGCCGCCCACCGCCAACGGCGCGTCGACCTCCGATGCCACGATCCGGTCGTAGCCGGCCCGGTCGAGCCGGAGCGGCGCAGTCTCGACGGCGCTGCCCAGGATGCGCTCGCGCAACGTCTTGGCCGAAAGCAACGTGGCCACCTTGAACGGCCCCTCATGGTGCCCGGCCAGGATCACCGGCTGGCCTGACAGCGCCGCCACCACCGGCCCGAGCCGGTCGAAGTCGCACGCCAGATGCCCCTCGGCGGACAGCGCCTTGCGGACACGCATGTCGCGCAGCGTCGCCTTGGTCCGCAGGGATAGGATCTGCGAGGCGATGGCCACCTCGGGGAAGTCGATGTCACCGGCCTTGGGATCGATCGTCGCGACCGTCTCCATCGACACCTTCTCCTCGCGGTGAAGCGGCTCCCCCGCCCGGCTCACGGCCAGGTTGGCAATGTCCGCCTTCAGGGCGAGGCGTTGATGGCCGGGTTCGGGCATGGCGGCGGTGCCGTTGAAGGCCAGCGTTCCTGCGATGGCGACGTCCGCCGCCATCGGCATGGCCTCGCGGAGCACCTCGCGCAGGCGCGCCAGCTCGAAGCGGCCGGCAAAGTCCGTGCTCACACCATGCGGCAACGCTCCCCAGTCGGGAATGTCCAGACGCGAGATCTCAAGCTGTCCCCCGGCAATTTCCGCCACCAGGCCGCGCCCCGCCATCATGCGCGTGCCGGGGCTAGCCTCGATGTCGCCGCGAAAGGCGAATGCCGCATCGGCGATGCGCCGCTCGCCCATCTGCAGGCGCGGTTCCGCGATGGCCAGCGACAAGCCGCCTGCGGAAATCAGTCCATTTTGAATGGCCAGGCTGGTCGTGAGGCGCATCGCCCCGGCCAGGGCCAGCCCTTCCGGCAGGCGGCCGATCCCGGCGGCAAAGTCGCTGAGCGCCCCCAGGTCGGCGGCCAGCTTGACCTGGCCATCCGCGACCTCGGGCAGGGCCCCGGCGGCGGCGGGCGGGACCAGCCGGCCCAGGCGCAGGGAGCCGTCCGCCATGTCCGTGTCCAAGATCACCTCGACGTTGCGGAATTCGCGCGGCGATCCCTTGCCGCCCGCGCCGGCAAGGACCTCCGCCCGCAGGATCATCGTCGCCTTGTCCAGGCGCGCCGGCCGCGGCGTCAGACCCGCCAGGTCGAGCCCCGCCAGATCGAGTTGGGCATTGATCAAATGGACCCCCGCCGCCGGCTCCTGCACACGCAGGCCGAGTTTGGCTGTGCCTGCCGCCTGCACCTCCTGCAGGTCGATGAACTTCGCGACCTCTTCCCGGGCCGCCGCCAAATCGCTGGCCAGCGTCAAGGAGAAGTCACGCAGACTGCCCTTTCCCGTGGCTTGGGCAAAGGACGACTCAAGGGTCAGCGACTCGACCTCAAGCTCGCCGCCCGCAAAGGCCGCCTTCAGCGTCGCCACCATCGGCTGGTCCAGCTCCAGGCGGCGCCCTTCGTGCATCGCCGCCAGCCCGTCCAGCCGGGCCGCGGCGACGATGGTGGAACGACCTTGGTCCGAGGCCAGCCGGGCCGACATCGCCAGCTCGCCGCCACTTGGCACCATGCCCTTGCGCAGCCGCAGGGTGCGCGGCAGCTCCTGGGCGAGATTCGCCAGCTGCACATGCAGCGTCGTGGCCAGGTTTCCCGTCGGCATGCCACCCGGAATCTCGGGCAGGATCAGGGCCCCTTCCGCCTTGGCGCTGGCCAACGGCGATTCGGCCGCGAACGTCGCAATCTCCACGTTGCGGCCGGCCTTGGTCAGGTCGATCGACAGCGAGGCCGTCGCCAGGGTCGGACGGTCCTTGCCGAGCGGCCCCCCGGTCGCCGCCAGGTCACGCGCCGCCATCTCCACCGCCACATGCACCTGCTCCCGGCCCGTGGCCTCGACCGCGACCTTCCCCTGCACGGTTCCAGAAATCGTCACCGGCACTCCGACATGCCGGGCCAGCGGCGCGAACTCCGCCAGGTCAAGCCCGGACAGCTCCAGGGCGGTCTCGACGGCAACCGTCCCCGGATCCAAGGGCGGCGTCAGGGTGGCCGACACGGCCAGCGGCGACCGCGCCTTGCCCACCAACCCCTTGACCTTCAAGCGCACCGGCCGCTCGGGCAGGTCGAGATCCAGGTCGAGGTCAAGGTCATGCACGGTCAGCGCCTCCGCCACCTCCGGCACGCGCACGCTGACGAACCCGTCGCGGATCGAAATCTCCCCGGCCAGCGCCAGCGGCACCGCCGCGGCCGGCGGGCCATCCGCCCGGCCATCCGTCCCCGGCTTCTCCTTGGCCGCCCCTGCCAATGAAGGCATCCGCAACGCCGCCAGTAGGTTGCTGCCACCGTCCGGATGCAGCACCAGGTCGAGCCGCGGCGCCGTCACCACCACCGCGCCCAGCCGCCGCGTGCGCCCCAGCAGCCGCGGCACGGACGTCGCCATGCGGGCGGACGCGACCTCGACCACCGCCTGGCCTTCCGGATCGCGCAACACCACCCCGTCGATCCGGAACCCGGAAAACCAGCCCAGCGACCAGGACGACACCTCAAGCCGCCCGGGAATCCGCGCGTTGACCTGACGCAGCGCCAGCAGGCGGGCCGGGGCCGTCGAGAGCAGCGTCGGCAGCAAGGCCACGCCCAGCGCCAGGCCTGCCAGGGCCATGACCACCACCCGCCGCCAACGCCGACGGCCGCCCGGCGGATTCGTCTCCGGCCCGTCAATCGCCGGGGCCGCCCCCGGAAGATCGTCATTGCTCATCATCGCCTCCTCCTGGACAGCCGGTTGCCTTGGCCCGGACGGCCACAGGACAACACCCCCACAGACCCTCGCCCGCCGCCAAAGGTTCCCCCCGCCCGATCCCGGCACCCGATCAATCTACCGGCCGGGCGGCGTAATTGCGAATCTCGCCACGGCCAAAGCCCATGCCCGCGCCCCGTTTCCCGCCCTTGCGAATTTCGCCGAGGCCCATACCGTACAGGGATGCTGGTTGGCCATCGAGGTCGCCCAAGCCCGCGACGCAGGCTTCGTGCTCCATTTGTTTTAT
>CAZBDL010000264.1:0-5563 GCA_964490525.1 uncultured Victivallales bacterium
AGTATCCAGAGATTATGACGTACTGGAAGAAGCCGACGGATCAGCACATCGCGGCCTCGACTTCTCGGCGATCTTCGCCCGGCCCGCCGACCCCGCCCTGCCGACCCGCTGCCTGACCGTCCAGGACCACGGCATGGACCGCGCCTACGACCGGCGCCTGCTGCCCGTCGCCGAGCCCGCCATCGCCTCCCGCGGCCAGGAGACGGTCGCCGCCGAGTTCGAGATCCGCAACGTCGACCGCACCGCTGGCGCCACCCTCTCCCACGAGGTCGCCCGCCGCCATGGCCACGACGGCCTCCCCGAAGGCAGCATCCGCATGGCCTTCCGCGGCTGCGCCGGCCAGAGCTTCGGCGCCTTCCTCGCCAAGGGCATCGAGTTCCGCCTCGTCGGCGAGGCCAACGACTACCTCGGCAAGGGCCTCTCCGGCGGCCGCATCGTCGTCGTCCCCCCCGATGGCCTCGGCTGCGCCCCCGGCGAGAACACCATCGCCGGCAATGTCCTGCTCTATGGCGCCACCTGCGGCGAGGTCTTCATCCATGGCCAGGTCGGCGAGCGCTTCGCCATCCGCAACAGCGGCGCCATCGCCGTCGTCGAAGGCGCTGGCGACCACTGCTGCGAGTACATGACCGGCGGACGCGTCGTCGTCCTCGGACCCACCGGCGTCAACTTCGGCGCCGGCATGAGCGGCGGCCTCGCCTACGTCTATGACCTCGCCAACACCTTCGACGAGTACTGCAACCTCGCCATGGTCGACCTCGAGCCCGTCATCCTCCCCGCCGACATCGCCGAGCTGCGCGACCTCATCGAGCGCCACCAGCGCCACACCGGCAGCCTCCGCGCCCGCGACATCCTCGCCGACTGGGAGAACGCCCTGCCACGCTTCATCAAGGTCTTCCCCATGGAATACCGCCGCGTCCTCGGCCAGATGATGAAGGAGGACGCCGCCATCGAACGACCCGCCGTCACCGCCTAGGCAACACGCAACGCTCAACGTTCAACGCCCAACGCCCAACGCCCAAGGAAACAAAGTTCACTGGTCAGCGGGTTTTCGGTCCCGAAGGGACGGCATCCGCCAAAGGCGGACACAGGGCGTGAGCCCTGCGGAGAGGCATCACCCCAATATTGGGAGCCCTGAAGGGGCGAAAGAACGAGGACGAGGACGAGGACGATTACGATCACGAGCAGATAGGAACACGGACATGGGCAAGCCACGGGCATTCTTGGAGGTTCCCCGGCGCGATCCGGGCTATCGGCCGCGCGCGGAGCGCGTGCAGGACTGGCGCGAGGTCGAACAGCGCCTCGACGATGCCGCCCTGCGCGAGCAGGCTTCGCGCTGCATGGACTGCGGCATCCCCTTCTGCCACGGCTGCGGCTGCCCGCTCGGCAACGTCATCCCCGAGTGGAACGAGATGGTCCACCAGGGCCGCTGGCGCGATGCCGTCGACCTGCTCTATGCGACCAACAACTTCCCCGAGTTCACCGGCCGGATCTGCCCCGCCCCCTGCGAGGCCGCCTGCACGGCTGGCCTCCATGAGCAGGCGGTGTCGATCCGCCAGGTCGAGCTGACGGTCATCGAGAAGGCCTATGCCGAGGGCTACATCCAGCCCCGGCCCCCCGCCCGCCGCACCGGCCGCA
Organism: uncultured Victivallales bacterium; assembly: GCA_964490525.1. Lineage (GTDB taxonomy): Bacteria > Verrucomicrobiota > Lentisphaeria > Victivallales > CAZBDL01 > CAZBDL01. The sequence goes on from CAZBDL010000264.1 coordinate 1,636, forward strand.
CGGTCGCGGTCATCGGCTCCGGTCCCGCTGGCCTCGCCGCCGCCGACCAGCTCAACCGCCTGGGCCACCAGGTCACCGTCTACGAGCAGGATCCCCGCCCCGGCGGCCTGCTCCGCTACGGCATCCCCGACTTCAAGCTCGAAAAGCGCGTCGTCGACCGCCGCCTCGACCTGATGGCCGCCGAGGGCGTCGTCTTCGAGAACGGCGTCGCCGTCGGACGCGACATCGCCCCGGAGTTCCTGCGCCGCCGCTTCGACGCCCTCTGCCTCGCCGTCGGCGCCCGCCAGCCCCGCGACCTCGACGTCCCCGGACGCGACCTCGCCGGCATCCACTTCGCCATGGACTTCCTCGCCCAGCAGAACCGACGCCTCGCCGGGGACATCGTCACGGACGACGCGATCACCGCCAAAGATCTGCGCGTCGTCGTCATCGGCGGCGGCGACACCGGCTCCGACTGCGTCGGCACCTCGATCCGCCAGGGGGCCGCCTCCGTCGTCCAGCTCGAGATCCTTCCCGAGCCCCCCGAAGCTCGCCATGCCTCCACCCCCTGGCCGCAATGGCCCTACCAGAAGCGCTCCTCGAGCAGCCACCACGAAGGCTGCGAGCGCCGCTGGAGCGTCGTCACCAAGAAGTTCGTCGGCCGCAAGGGCCGCGTCAACCGCCTCGACGGCGTCGCCGTCGACTGGGCCACCGACGCCGATGGCCGTCCCGTCCGCATGAGCGAGACCCCCGACAGCGCCTTCTCTCTCCCCGCCGACCTCGTCCTCCTGGCCATGGGCTTCACCGGGCCCGCCAAGGACGGCCTCGCCGAGCGCCTCGGCCTCGCCCTCGACGCCCGCGGCTGCCTCGCCGTCAATCCCGACGGCATGACCAGCGTCCCCGGCATCTTCGCCGCCGGCGACGCCGTCAGCGGCGCCTCCCTCGTCGTCCGCGCCATCGCCGCCGGACGCCAACTCGCCCTCAGCATCGACGCCTGGCTCAACGACGGCAACACCTCCCAGCCGTAACCCGCTCCCCCCTTACCCTCGTCCTCGTGCTCGTGCTCGTGCTCGCCATGCCCTCCATCATCCGCCAGTGGCGGGCCGGCATGCCACCGGGCTTCACAGGGCACGGACCAAACGGACACAACGGACCAAACGGACGGGGGCATGATTTTTGGGGGTTTTTAGTCCCGCCCGGGAACGCCAATCTCCGCATTGGCGCATTGGCGTGTCGTGTCCCGCCCGGGAACGCCAATCTCCGCATTGGCGCATTGGCGTGTCGTGTCCCGCCGCGCAGACGAGGCGGCGGGCTGATGGTTCGGATTTACGGTGATTCTCCCAGCCCGCCCATTTGCATGTCCCCCGTCCGTCGGCTAGATTCCAAAAACAAATTAACTGACAAGATAACCACGGAGGATGCATACGATGGAAGCCGCGGTGCTTGAAAAAGAGGCATTGATGCTGCCCGTGGCAGAAAGGGCATTGCTCGCCGACCGCCTGTTGCAAACCCTGGAAGGCGAAGACGAATCGGTCATGCAGGCTTGGGCCGACGAGGCTGAGCGCCGTCTGGAACTGTTTCGTGCCGGTAAGATGACGGCCCTGGATGGCCGGGCCGTGGTTGAGTCTATCCGGAAGCGCCTGCGATGACGTATCGCATCTTGTCGATTGCCGCCAATGACCTGGCGGCGGCCGTCGGTTATTACGAAGCACAGTACGCCGGACTCGGGTTGGATTTCCTCGATGAATTTTAAATCACCATGTCAAAGGATATGCCAATGCCCTGAAGCGTGGAAGAGCGTTGGCAAAAACCATCGGAGGACACAATTGCGACGTTTCCCCTATGGTGTATTATATTATCATGACGCAGCGGGAATCGTCGTCTCCGGCATCATGCATTTGCGCATGAATCCGGAAGAACATAAATACCGGCTTGGTAAGTCCAAGGGGGAATCAGGATGAACCCAAGACGGCTTCACCGCATCGGCGCGCTGGCCCTCGCCTTGCTGGGCCTCGCCGCGGCAAACGCCAGCGCCGCGACCGTCTACGTCAAGCATGACGCCACCGGTGCCAACAACGGCTCCTCCTGGACCGACGCCTACACCAACCTTCAGCCCGCCATCGCCGCCGCCACGTCCGGCGACGAGGTCTGGGTCGCCACCGGCACATACAATCCCACGTCCTGGCCGAACGGCGGCAGCGAAGATCGGGAAAAACATTTCTCCCTGAAGAATGGCGTCGCCGTCTATGGTGGCTTCGCCGGCTCCGAAACCCTGCTGACCGAACGCGACATCGTCGCCAACCCAGTCACCCTCAGCGGAGATATCGGAGTCACCGAAACCACCACCGACAACTGCTACCATGTCTTCTATCACCCCACCGGACTTAACCTTGACGCCACCGCCATCATCGACGGGGTCACCATTACCGCCGGATGGGCAAATGATAGCTATAACGGCCAAGGTGGCGGCATCTACAGCGACAACTCCTCGCCAACCATTGCCAACTGCACCTTTAGCGGCAATATGGCATACCACCAGGGGGGCGGCATCTACAATTCCAGTTCATCGTCGACTATCACCAACTGTACACTCAGTGAAAACGCAGCAGACGAAGGTGGCGCAATCTACAACTACAACGCCTCGCCGATTATAACCGACTGCTCGTTCAGTGACAACTCAGCATCCTCCTACGGCGACGGCGGCGGCATCTACAACGACAACTCTTCGCCAACCATCACAAACTGCACGTTCAGTGGCAACTTGGCCGACACAGGCGGTGGCATCAACAACGCCTCATCCTCGCCCATGATCACCAACTGCACGTTCAACGGAAATACCGCTAGAGTTGGCAGCGGCATTAGCAACGTGTATTCCTCTCCGATCTTTACCAACTGTATCTTCAGAGATAATTCGGCATCCGACGGCGGCGGCATCTACAACGGCTACGACTCTTCGCCAATTATCACAAATTGCACATTCAGTGGCAACTTGGCAAGCAATGGTGGCGGCATCGACAACCTCTACGCTTCGCCAATTATCACAAACTGCACGTTCAGCGGTAACTCGGCAAGAAGTGGCGGCGGCGGCATCTACAGCTACTCCGATTCTTCGCCAACCATCACAAACTGCACATTCAGTGGCAACTTGGCAAGCAATGGTGGCGGCATCTACAATTCTCTTACTTCACCGACTATCATCAACTGCACCTTTAGTGGCAATATAGCAACCATCTCCGGTGGTGGCATCTACAACGATCCGGCAGGACCGTTATCCTCGCCAACCGTCAACAACTGCATTCTTTGGGGAAACAGCGCCGGCCAAATCACCGGAGGCACTCCGTCAATGTCCTACTGTGTTGTCCAAGGCGGCTTTGCCGGAGGAACTAATATTATTACCAACGCCCCACGACTCGGAGTATTGGCCGACAATGGCGGGCCAACGATGACCTGCGCCATTCCGCTGGACAGTCCCGCCGTGGCCATCCCCGAATCCGCCAGCGGGAATTGGAACGACTGTCCGGATACCGATCAGCGCGGTCATGCCCGACCCTCTTCCGGACTACGAGCCATCGGTTCCTATCAACCAGGGGTGGGAAGGCCGGCCTTGCGCACTGAGCCAGTTGCCGATCATTCCGGCACGAGCGCCAATTCTGGCGGTACGTTCATTGATGAAGGCACCGGCTTCAGCGTCCTTGCCAAAGGGCTTTGCTGGGGCAATATCGAGAATCCGACTATTGCCGACTCACACCTCGAGAGTGGGCCGGGATTTGCACCTTATTCATCCACCATGACCGGCATCATCCCGGGACTCGCCTACCATGTCCGTGCTTATGCACAACTGGATGATGACAGCTATATCTACGGCCAAGATATCAGTTTCCGGAATTACCGAAAAGCATACGTCGTCCCCAGCGGTGCCGGAGTCATGGACGGCTCATCGTGGGCAAAT
>CAZBDL010000265.1:0-5522 GCA_964490525.1 uncultured Victivallales bacterium
CGTTACGGCTTGCGTGGGGCTTGAAATCAACGTGCCTGCAGTTCCCGACCAACCAGTGAATTGACAGCTTTCGTTCGGTACCGCAACGATGGATATTGACACCCCTTTGCGAACCGCAAATACGCCTTCAGGCCTGACCGTGCCGTTGGCAGATGCAACCATTTTCAGTTCGGCCACGTCGCCTTCTGGTGCGAAATTCGCAGTGATGTCCATGTCGCCGGTGACGCTGGTTAGGGTCAAGGGATTCTCGAACCCGATGTAGTCGCCCGACCAGCCGATGAATGCGTATCCCCCCGGGGCTACGGCTGTGGCCGACATGCAATCGGCCCCGAATCCAAGCGTGTAGGTGATGGAAGTGGCTCCGTTGACCGTTGCGCCGGGAGTCCCGTCCGTGGAGAAACTGACGAGGCAGATCTCGATTTTGGAAAAGAGTATGTCGAAGTCCGTGCCGATGCCGCTGCCGATGTTCGCCTCGGTCGATTGCCATATGGCATTCCATTTGCCATTTCCGTCGGTGGCAAGATGCGGCCAGTGATCATCCCCCGTGTCGGTGGCAGCATTGGTGTTCAAGGCGGTAGTTGCAGTCCACGTTGTGCCATTATCCGTCGATAGGGAATGCAGGATGTCGTAGTCCGTGCCGATGGTGCCGCCGAGGGAATCGGTTGATCGCCAGAAAGCAATCCACGCACCGTTCTCGTCGGTGGTCAATCTCGGGATTTCGTCGGATCCGCTGTCGGTTGCTGCGTTGCTGTTCAGCGCGGCGACTGGCGACCACGTGGTGCCGTCGTTCGTCGACCGGGAATATAGGATGTCATTGTCCGTGCCGATGGTGCCGCCGAGGGAGTCCGAGGAATACCACGCCGCAATCCATGACCCTTTGCCGTCCGATCTTATCTCGGGATATCGATCTTGGCCGCTATCGGTACTTGCGTTGGTGTTCAACGCGGTAGGCGCGGTCCAGTTCACCCCATTGTTTGTCGATCGGGAATAAAGGATGTCTAGATCGGTGCCGATGGTGCCGCCGAGGGAGTCTTGCGATTGCCATACCGCGATCCAGTTTCCTTTTCGGTCGGTACTCAGGGAGGGGACTTGATCATCCCCGCTATCGGCGGCGGCATTCGTGTTGAGAGGAGCGGGTGTAGACCACGTCGCTCCATTGTCGGAAGACCTGGAAAATAAATTGTCATAGTCGGTGCCGATGGTACCGCCAAGAGAGTCGTTTGACGTCCAAACTGCAATCCAATTGCCGTTGCGGTCGGTGGTCAATTGAGCATACAGGTCATTCCCGGTATCGGTGGCGGCGTTGGTGTTCAGCGCCGCCGGATCGGTCCAGGTGATGCCGTTGTCCATCGAGCGCGAAAAGAGAATGTCGATGTCCGTTCCGATGTTTTCGCCGCCGATGTTTGCCTCGTAAGAATACCAAACAACGATCCAGACGCCGTTGCCGTCGGTTGCAAGCCAAGGATTGTAATCATGGCCGCTGTCGGTTGCGGCGTTTGTATTGAGAGCGGCCGACGGCGACCATGTCGCACAGTTGTCCGTCGACTTGGCATACAGGATGTCGCAGTCTATCCCGATGTCCTCGCCGCCGATGTCAGGTTCCGCCGATCGCCAAACCGCAATCCACGTGCCGTTGTCGTTGGTGACGAGCTGTGGGCTAAAATCATCCCCGCTATCCGTACCGGCGTTGGTGTTCAGCGCTGCGGGGGGTGTCCATGTCTGGGCAAATGTGTGCGGGCATGACACAAACATCAACAGTACGACGCCAGCGGCATACAGGGTTCGAGAAATATTCATGTGTGTTATCTCCCTGTTGGCACTTCTATGATTCCAGGGGTTCTAGACTACGCCAGTACCCTGACAGTAGGATTGTTGTTTGTCAAGGAGATTGCTCTAGTTGGTTACGCATTATTATTTTGGGGAGGGATGGCGCTTGCTTTATTTTTGAGTGGAGCAAGGGTATGTCATGATCGGTGTCAAACGAAGAAGCATTGGTCCGATCATGCTTTTGGGAGGAGGCTTTCATGGCCGAGATATGGATTCACATTGGCACGCACAAGACGGGGTCGACGGCGATCCAGCATGCCTTGCGGGAGAATCGCCGTTGGCTACGCAGGCAAGGGTGGATGTTCCTCCAGCCACCAGCCGAACTCCGTGAACTAATGACGGCGCAGGCAGTTAAGGAAGAGTTGGAGGCGACAGGGCGCACATGGATGGACAGTGTCGCCCGCTGGCATGGCCGAAGGCATCGGTTGCTCATCAGCCGTGAGGGCTTCAGTGGCAATCCCTACGGGGGCTATCGCAATGTGGAGGTGGTCGCCGAGACCCTGCGCCGGATCACGGCGGGGCATCGGGTGCGGATTGTCGTCTACCTGCGCCGCCAGGACGAATTCCTCGAGTCGATGTACACCCAGCAGGTTCAGGAAGGCGGGTCGCGGACTTTCGCCGAGTTTCTGGCCGCCTGCGGCGGGCCACCGGACTGGGCGGCGTTGCTGCGGGCCTATGCGTCGCAGTTCGGCCCGGAGAGCCTAATGGTTCGCCGGTATCATCGGGCGTTCCTGGCGGGGGCGGAGAGCCTGCTCCGCGACTTTGGCGATGCCCTGGGGCTGGCGGCGCCGATGCCTGTCTCCGGATCTCCCTACCGCAACCGTGGGTATTCGCGGGAGGCGCTGGAGTTCGCCCGCAGCGTCAACGACAGCCTGGATCCGGCTGCACGGGCCGCCCTGCGCACGTTGCTACAGGAGGCTTCGTCGCGGCAGGCTTTCGCCCCCTTCGGCTTCTTCTCCGACGAGGAAAGGGCCGCATTGCTGGAGCGTTGCGCTGCCGGCCATGCCGAGATTGCCGAACGGTACTTTCCGGATGCGGGGGGCATCCTCTTCCCGCCGCCCGAGGGCAAGCGCCCCCCCAGGCCAAGCGGCGGATTGTCCCGGGAGACCTTGGATGGCATCCTCTTGCAAGTCAGGCAGATGGCCCGCGAGCAACGGGCAAGTGCACACGGGCAAGAAGGATTACGGCGGCGGTTGCGGCGCTGGGTCGCCAAGCGCGTCGCAGACGTTCCGTTCCTGCGGGACGTCCTCTGCCGCGTGGCGGAGATGGCGGGCTGGCGGTGACCGGCGCATAGCCGGTCCAGCCGCGCCTTGGGCAACACTGATTTCAGCCAAGCTCCATAGCTGGCAACAGTCCCAACTCCCGTCCACTGCCGACAGCCCCCGCTCATTGCTCACGGATTACTGATCACTTCCCCATTTCGCGCTCCGCATTCCGCGCTTGAAGAGCGCTGCCGGCCAGTTCGGCGAGGGCCTGTTCGAGCTTGCTGGCGAGCTTGGGACGGGCGTATTCGGTTTCGACGAGGCGGCGGCCGTTTCCGCCCATGCGGCGGCGGTTGTCGGGCTCGTCGCGCAGGCGGAGGATGGCGGCGCGCATGGCGGGGATGTCCTCGGGCGGCACGGCCAGGCCGGCATCGGCGCCTTCGAGGACGGCCTTGGCCTCGCCGGCGACGCTGAGGATGACGGGGCGTTCGCAAGCCATGGCGTCGAACATCTTGCTGGGCAGGGCGCCTTCGAAGAGCTCGTTCTTGCGCAGGGGCACGAGGCAGACGTCGAAGACGGCCATCATCGCCGGCATCTCGTCGCGGCTGACGCCGGGGTGGACGGTGAGGTTGTCAAGGCCGAGCTTCTGCTGGAGCCGCAGCACCTCCGGGCGCTTGGGGCCTTCGCCGACGAAGAGGAAGTGGACGCCGGGATCCTCGCGCATCGCTTGAGCGAGGGCGCAAAGGTGCTCCATGCCCTGGGCCAGACCGAAGACGCCGGCATAGCCGACGACAAACTTTCCCTCCAGGCCCAGGGAACGGCGCAAATCCCCGGACGGCATCGGGCGGAAATGCTCCGGCGAGCTGCCGTTCGGGATGAGGACGATCTTGCCCGCCGGAACTCCCTCGCGGAGGAGCTGCTCGCGGATCCCCCGGGTGACCACGACGACCCGGGCGGCACGGCGGTAGAAGAAGTGCTCCAGGCCCTTGGAGAGGCGGATCAGCGTGCGGTTGCGCAGGATGCCGAGGGCGACGGCGGAGTCCGGCCAGAGGTCGCGGACCTCGAAGACGAAATGCGCCAGCTTGAGGCGGGCCAGCAGCCAGCCGCTGAGGCCGACGAAGAACGGCGGTGAGGTCGCGTAGACCACGTCGAAGCGCCAGCCCGCAAACAGCCCCACCAGGAAGGACGAGACCATGTAGCTCAGGTAGAAGACGAGGCGGCGTCCGAAGGTCTTGCGCGGCGTCGCATACACCCAGCCGCGCAGCACCCGCAGGCCGTCCATGTTTTCGCGTTCGAACAGGCGCCCGTGGTAGCGCTCCGGCAGGATGCCGTGGGGATGGTTGGGAAACTCGCAGACGACGGTCACCCGATGCCCTTGATCCGCCAGGTGGCGGGCATTGGCCAGGGCACGGTTCTGCGTCGCCCCCGTCTCCGGCGGAAAGTACTGGGTCAGATAGAGGATCCGCAACGGTCGCGACGCCAAGTCCACGATTGCCTCCCATTCCCCGCCGGTGAGGCCGTTGCCGCGGCGGCTCCGGGAATGTTATCGTTCCGGACAGGTTTGTCAACAGGCCCGGCAGGTGACCCGCATGCCATCCCGGCGCCCTGAGTTGACAAGGCCCTGTCCGCCACGTAGTAGTTGCCGCTTCGATTGACCTCCGCCTGTCCAGGGAGCCCGGACCATGACCACCCCGCCCCGTGATGACGGCCTGCCCGCGCCCTGGCGAATCCTCGGCGAGCGACGGCTGATCCGGACGCCGGTGTTCGACCTGAAGGTGCGCCAGGCGATCTCGCCCGGACACCCCGACCACGGCGACTTCTATGTGGTGGATTGTCCGGACTGGGTCAACGTCATCGCCGTCACCCCCGCCCACGAACTGGTCATGATCCGTCAGTACCGGGTCGGCAGCGGCATCGTCGAATGGGAAATCCCCGGGGGCCTGATCGACCCGGACGACGCCGATCCGGTCTCCGCCGGCGTGCGCGAACTTCGCGAGGAGACCGGCTATGCCGGGGAGCGCGCCCGGATCATTGGCACGGTAAGCCCGAATCCGGCGCTACACACCAACCTCTGCCACACGGTGCTGGTGGAGGCGGCGCGCCCGCTGCATGCGACCGAGTTCGACCGTCACGAGGACATCCAGACGGTGGCCCTGCCGCGCGACGAGGTGCTGCGCCTCCTCGATGCCGGCCGGATCCGCCACGCCCTGGTGGTCGCCGCCCTCCTCTTCCACCTGCGCCAGGACCAAGGATGACGCATCGCGGGACGCGGGGCGGGGGGATTCCCCGGCGCTTGTCCGCTGTTTCCGTTTCGTCCGCGCCGGGAATCTGTATTTCCTCTAGGGAATCCGGTATTTTCGCCATATGGCGACGTCTTCGCCCGTGTACAGTCTCCCTAACCCCAGGAAAGGATCCCGACGATGCCGGACATGCGCTTCCCGCCGCTGCGCCACCGCCAGGTGCATCTTGACTTCCATACCTCCGAGGCGATTC
>CAZBDL010000266.1:0-5508 GCA_964490525.1 uncultured Victivallales bacterium
CGCCCTCGGCGATCGTCGCGGCCCTCGCCGCGGCCTCGCGCCTGGGCATCCTGATCAAGAACGTCGCCGACCTGGAGCTGGCGGCGCGGGTGCGGGCCTTCGTCTTCGACAAGACCGGCACCCTCACTGGCGGCGTCCTCAAGGTCGCCCGGCTGGCTCCCGCCCCCGGGGTCGCGCCGGCCGAGCTGTTGCGCATCGCCGCCGCCACCGAGAGCCAGAGCAATCATCCGGTCGCCCTGGCGCTCCAGCAGCTGGCCGCCGAGGCGGGCCTGCCGACCCCGGCGGTCGCCCGCTCCCGCGAGATCCATGGCAAGGGCATGGAGGCGGAGATCGACGGCGCCCTCTGCCGGGTCGGGCGCCGGGCCTGGCTGGCCGAACAGGGGTGGTCCTGCGACGGCCCCGACCAGCCGGAGGCCGACGCCAACCATGCCGCCATGAGCGTCGTCCATGTCGCCCGTGATGGGCGTGCCCTGGGCTGGATCGGCTTCCAGGATGCCGTCCGCGAGGGCGCCGCCGAGTCCGTCCGCCAGCTGCGCAACCTCGGCGTCCGCCGCTGCGCCATGTTCACCGGCGACCGTGCCAGCGTCGCCGACCTCGTCGCGCGCCAGGTCGGCATCGAGGAGGTCCGTGCCGACTGCCTGCCGGACGGCAAGGTCGCCTACGTCGAGGAGCTCAAGCGCGACGCGATTGTCGCGGTGGTCGGCGACGGCGTCAACGACGCCCCCGCCCTCGCCGCTGGCGACCTCGGCATCGCGATGGGCGCGATCGGCAGCGACATCGCCATCAACAGCGCTTCCATCGCCCTGATGACCAATGATTTGCGACGACTTCCTCTGCTCGTCGTCCTGGCCCGGCGCTCCCGCCTGGTGATGTACCAGAACCTCGCCCTCGGCCTGCTCTTCATCGTCGCCGGCATCGGCTTCTCCGTCTTCGGCTACCTGCCGCCGGTCGCCGCCGCCGTGCTCCACACCCTCAGCACCCTGGTCGTCATCTTCAACAGCGCCCGCCTCGTGCGAACCGGCGAGGAGTTCACCTGCGCCGGGGCGGCCCCCGAAGCGAAGCCATGAGCGATGCCCCCGCCCCAGCCCCCGGCATGATGATCGAGGCGGTCGGCCTGACCAAGGTCTTCCGCGACTTCTGGCAACGGCCGAAGGCGCGCGCCGTCAACGACCTCGACTTCGTCGTCCGCCCCGGCGAGATCCTCGGCCTGCTCGGCCCCAACGGCTCCGGCAAGTCCACCACCATCAAGATGATCCTCGGCCTGCTCTATCCGACCGCCGGGACGATCCGCGTCTTCGGACAGTCCCCGCGCGACGTCAAGAACAAGCGCCGCATCGGCTACCTGCCCGAGGAGTCGCACCTCTACAAGTACCTGACCGCGCTCGAGACCCTGGACTTCTTCGGGGCGCTCTTCGACCTGCCCGGCCCCGAGCGGCGCAAGCGCAGCGCCCAGCTCCTGGACATGGTCGGCCTCGGCCATGCCCGGCACCGGCCGGTCGGCGAGTTCTCCAAGGGCATGGTGCGGCGCATCGGCCTGGCCCAGGCGATGATCAACGACCCCGACCTGCTGATCCTCGACGAGCCCACCTCCGGCCTCGACCCGCTCGGCTGCAAGGAGGTCAAGGATGTCATCCACCTCCTGCGCCAGCGGCGCAAGACGGTCATCGTCTGCAGCCACCTGCTCAGCGATGTCGAGGACGTCTGCGACCGGGTCATCATCCTCTATGGCGGACGCATCCGCGCCCAGGGCTCGCTGCGCGAGCTGCTGACCGTGCCCGACGCCAGCCGCTTCACCACGCCACAGCTGCCGCCGGACGTCACCGAGAAGGTCCTGGCGGTCCTGCGGGAGCACCTGCGGGGCGAGGAGATCCAGGTCGACCATCCCCAGCGCACCCTCGAGGACTTCTTCCTGGAGGTGGTCGCCCATGCCCGGGCTGAGAGCATCGAGACGGCCGGCGTCCAGGGCGGCGGCGGCATTGCCGCCTACCTGCGCCACGAGGCCCCCTCCGGGGAGCAGGTGCTGGCCGAACTGGCGGCGCCGGCGCCGGCCCCGGCTCCCCCGGCCGCGGCGCCCATGGCGGCGACGGAAGCCGCTGTCCATGCCCACGCGCGCCTGGCGGAGCTGACCGTGGCTCCGGCACCACCGTCCGAATCCGTCGCGCCCGCGCCGCCGACGTCACCGACCGACGAGGCCAACCGCCGCCTGCGCCATCTCCTGGCCGATGCCGACCGCACCCCTGCCGCGGCGCCGGACGCCGCCGTGGACGACCCGCCCCGGGGGAGCTGACCGATGATTGCCTTCTGGGCCATGGTCAAGCTGACGTTCCGGGCCGCCTTCCGCTCGCCGGTGTTCCTCTTCCTGTTCGCGATGCTCTTCCTGGCGATCGTGCTGCTGCCGAACACGGTGACCGGCGACGGCACCGCCCTCTCCTACATCCAGGTTTCGCTGCAGTATTCCCTCAGCGTGGTCAGCGTCATCCTCGCCCTCTCCACCCTCTGGCTGAGCTGCTTCGCCCTGGCGGGCGACCTCGAGACCCATCAGCTCCACCTGGTCGCGGTCAAGCCGGTCTCCCGCGTCATTGTCTGGCTCGGCAAGTGCACGGGCGTCGTCCTCGTCCATCTCATCCTGCTGGCCGCCGCCGCCGCCATGGTCTACGGCTTTGTCCTCTGGCAGTTCCACAAGCGCCCGTTCGGCGACGAGGAGAAGACCCGCATCGAGCAGGAGGTGCTGGTCGGGCGCCGGGTCACCTTGCCGGAGACGCCGAGCATCGACCAGCTCGTCGAGAACGAGTATCGCCGCCGCCTGGCCGAGGGCCACGATCCCGGCATGTTCTCCGCGGCGACGATCCGCGAGGAGATCCGCAAGAAGGTCCTGTCGCGACTCGGCGAGGTCAAGCCGGAGCGCATCCGCTACTGGCACTACACCGGCCTGCGGCCGCGTCCCGACGACCCGCTGTTCTTCCGCTACCGCGCCTATGTCGGCGCCATCTCCTCCCGGGACCAGCGCGAGACCGTCGGCCAGTGGGCGGCGCGCATGACCTTCCCCGAGGATCCCGACAACCCCGGCAGTCCCGTCCGCACCGACTTCATGCCCTTCACTCCGACCCCCGAGCGCATCGCCTGCGGCACCTTCCGCGAGGTGCCGCTGCATCCGGCGATCGTCAGCGCCGACCATGATGCGATCCTGGCCTTCCTCAATCTCGACCCCGAAGGCAAGAGCGTCTTCTTCCAGGTCGCCGACGGGCCGAAGCTGCTTGTCCGGGTCGCGGGATTCGAAGGCAACTACCTGCGCGCCATCCTCATGATCGCCCTCAAGCTGGTCTTCCTGGCCGGCCTCGGCTGTGCCGCCGGCGGCGTCTTCTCCGCCCCCGTCGCCGTCTTCGTCACCGCCGCCTACCTGCTCATCGGCGTCTTCTCCAGCATCCTCATCGGCCTCGAGGAGCCGGCCACCCAGGGCGGCAAGCTCTCCCTCGAGGTCCTCCATGAGATCGTCGGGCGGACGGTCGGCGAGATCTCCCTGGTCTTCGTCAACCCCATCCATCATTTCGAGGTGGCCGACCAGCTGGCCGACGGCGAGCTCATCGAGTGGGGCTATGTCGCCCGCATCTTCGCGCGCTTCCTGGTCGTCAAGGGCCTGCCCCTGTTCCTCCTCGGCATCTGGATCTATCGGCGCCGCGAGCTCGGCCTCGTGGTGAGGAGGTGAGGCCATGATGCGCCGGATCTTCAGGGTCGCCGTCCTGGTGCCCGCCATCGTCGGGCTGCTCATGGCCATCGCCGCCGTCCAAGGCCGCCTCAACGACCTCCGCGAAAGCGAGAAGCTGGTCGACACCGAGATCGTCGCCAACGCCCCGCCGATGGTCGCCTTCACCACGGTCGCGCTGGGGGCCTTCCGCGGCCTGGTCGCCGACCTGCTCTGGCTGCGGGCGGCCTCGCTCCAGGACAAGGGCCAGTACTTCGAGATGGTCCAGCTGGCCTCCTGGATCACCAAGCTCCAGCCGCGCTTCACCGGGGCCATCGCCTATCTCGCCTGGAACATGTCCTACAACATCTCGGTGACCTTCTCCTCGCCCGAGGACCGCTGGCGCTGGGTCCAGCGCGGCCTCGAGCTGATCCGCGACGAGGCCCTCGAGTACAATCCCGGCGACGCCCTGCTCTACAAGGAGCTGGGCTGGATCTACCAGCACAAGATCGGCAACATCATGGACGACGCCAACCTCTACTACAAGAACCAGATGGCGGTCGAGATGATGCGCATCTTCGGCGGTCCGGAGCCGGATCTGCCGGCCTTTCTCGCCGCGCCCCGGACGCGCGACGACCTGCTCCGCCTCTATCCGGCCTTCGACCCGCTCTGGCCCGCCCTGCGCGAGGCCGGGTTCAACGACCTCGCCGAGCTGGAGCGGCGCTTCCGGGCCGATGCGGCCTTGCCTGCCGAGCTTCTGGAGCGCCTGCCCGCCGGGCATGACCTAAATCCCCTTAAGGCTTACCTGCGCAACCGCTGGCTGCGCCAGGTCGCCAAGCTCCAGCCCGAGAAGATGATCGAGCTCAACCACCGCTATGGCAAGCTCGACTGGCGCCTGCCCGAGGCCCATGCCATCTACTGGGCCTCGCTGGGCATCGACAACGACCGCTCCGGCGAGATCAAGATCGAGTGCGAACGCATGATCACCCAGTCCCTGAAGGACGCCTTCCTCGGCGGCCGCCTGCTCATGGCCGACGCCAAGGAATTCAGCCAGCTCATGCTCGGGCCCAACCTCAATGTCGTTGATGCCGTCCGCCAGAGCTATCTTGACGCCTGGCGCCGCCATCAGACCAACTCCTTCCGCGACGGGCTGAAGAACTTCATGAAGGACGCCGTCGTCACCCTCTACACCTATGGCCAGTACAGCGAGGCCCGGCGCCAGCTCCAGGCCATGCGCGACGAGTTTCCCGAGGATCCCCAGTGGCGCCAGGACCTCGACCGCTTCGCCCTGCGCGAGTGGATCGAGGACGCCAAGGAGGCCACCCCCCGCCAGGCCATGTTCCTGATCGATGGCCTGATCTACCAGAGCTGCGTCTTCCTGGCCTATGGCGAGCACGAGGCGGCGGTCGCCCACGAGCGCCTCGCCGCCCGCGTCTATCGCATCTACTACCGCAGCCAGGAGGCGAGCTGGGCACGCATGGGCCTGCCCCCCTTCGCCGAGATCAAGCAGCGCCGCGCCGAGTTCTGCCTCAAGAACTTCCCCCCACCCATGGCCGAGAGCCTGCGCCGCCAGCTCCAGGCCATCCAGGTCGAGGCCCCGGCCCCGGGACCAACCGATGCCCCCCTGCCCGGGCCCCGCCTGCCCACCGCCGCCCCCCCGCCCAGCGCCGAATCCTAGCCTGAATTATTCATAAAAAAGGCGAGCAAAATAGACAAATCAATGGTAAATAAGGAATTATAAGACGAAATCAGGCTCTCCTTTTTTACCGGAGGTGTGGCCATTGGGGCGTCCGCCTGTCGGCGGATTGGCTTCAGCTTGCGGTGGTCAC
>CAZBDL010000267.1:0-5504 GCA_964490525.1 uncultured Victivallales bacterium
TGGCGACGGCCCAGGCCCAACCCGCCATGATCGGCAAGAGCCTGGTCGACCTGGCCCTGCCCCGGCGGCATGGCATCATGGTCGTGGCCATCCGCCGCGGCACCCCCGCCAAAATCATCCAGCCGACGCCGGAGGAACCGCTCCAGCAGGGCGACAGCCTGATCGTCGTCTCCACGGAAGCCGCCATCCCCAAGCTTCTGAAAGGATCCTGAAATGAAGCTCGCACAGATGGTCCGCCTCGGGGCCTGGCTGGTCCTTGGCCTGACCTTGCTGCTGGCCCTCGGCGCCATCGGCGTCTTCCAGCGCATGGCACCCGCGATCACCGTCATCCTCGGCCGCAACGACCACTCCATCCAGGCCTGCGGGGACATGCTCGCGGCCCTGATCCCCGCCGACCCCGACCTCGCCCCGGCCGCCCCGGAACGGCAAGCCCTCTTCGAGGCCGCCTTCGCCCGCGCCAGCAGCAACGTCACTGAACCCGAGGAGCCCGCCGCCCTGGCGATGATCGCCCAATTCTCGACCGCCGCCCTCCAGGGCGACCCCGAGGCACGCCGCGCCGCCACCGAAGCCATCCTCCACCTAGGCGACATCAACCGCGAAGCCATGTTCCAGGCGGACCAGCGCGCCCGCCGCCTCGGCGAGGCCGGCGCCTGGGGCATCGTCTTCATGGCCATCGTCGTCGCCCTGGCCGGCATGGTCTTCATGCGGCAACTGGAGCGCCATGTCGTGCAGCCCCTCGCCGAGTTGCATGCCGTGGCCGTCGCCCGCAGCAACGGCGACACCATGCGGCGCTGCACCGGCATCGCCCTCCCCCGCGATGTCCGCGTCATCTTCGACGCCGTCAATGAGCTTCTCGACGCCCCCGGACAGCCCCCGGTGCGACCGCCATCCTCCTGACGCCTCCCCGCAGCCTCCCGGGGGCCATTGGGATTTTCCCCGGCGGCGGCTACATTGCCCGCCTGCAACCGCAACCACGAGGACACGATGAGCGCATCCTTCCTGCAGCAGAACTTCGCCGACCGCCTCGGCGGCGCCGGCTTCGGCCTGGACACGACCATCTACAAGTTCGAGAAGATCAAGCGCGCCAAGCGCGCCGCCCTCGCCGCCAACCCCGGCGCCGAGATCATCGACATGGGCGTCGGCGAGCCCGACGACATGGCCTTCCCCGAGGTCGTCGCCGCCCTCGCCGCCGAGGCCGCCAAGTGGGAGAACCGCACCTACGCCGACAACGGCATCCCCGAATTCAAGGCCGCCGCCGCCGCCTACCTCAAAGGACAGTATGGCGTCACCCTCAATCCCGAAACCGAGCTCTGCCACGCCGTCGGCTCCAAGAACGCCCTCGCCTTCCTCCCCGCCTGCTTCGTCAACCCCGGCGACATCGCCGTCATGACCGTCCCCGGCTATCCCGTCATGGGCACTTGGACAAAGTACCTCGGCGGCGAGGTCGTCAACCTCCCCTTGCGCGAGGAGCACGGATTCCTGCCTAACCTGGAGGAATTGACCGCCGACCAGCGCCGCCGCGCCAAGCTCCTCTACCTGAACTATCCGAACAACCCGACCGGCGCCTCCGCCAGCGCGGACTTCTTCCGCCGCGCCATCGACTTCGCCCGGCGCCATGGCATCCTCATCGTCTCCGACGCCGCCTATGCGCCGCTCAACTTCCGGGGCCAGCCCCTGAGCATCCTCGCCGTGCCCGGGGCCAGCGACGTCGCCGTCGAGTTGCACAGCCTCAGCAAGGGCTTCAACATGACGGGCTGGCGCCTCAGCTTCGTCTGCGGCAATCCCCTCGCCGTCAAGGCGTTCGCCCATGTCAAGGACAACACCGACAGCGGCCAGTTCGCCGCCATCCAGCGCGCCGGCATGGTCGCCCTCGCGGCCTACCGCACGATCACCCCGGCGATCTGCGCCAAGTATGAACGCCGCCTGCGCAGCATGGTCGCCACCCTCCAGGGACTCGGCTTCCCCGCCCGCATGCCCGAAGGCTCCTTCTACCTCTACGTCAAGGCCCCCCGCGCCACCGCTGGCGGACGCGCCTTCGCCAACGCCGAGGACTTCTCCCAGTGGCTCATCACCGAGCGCCTGGTCAGCAGCGTCCCCTGGGACGACGTCGGCCCCTACGTCCGCTTCAGCGCCACCTTCGTCGCCCGCGGCGGCCAGGCCGACGAGGATCGCGTCCTCACCGAGTTCAACCGCCGCCTCCAGGGCGAAGCCTTCATCTTCTAGACGGATTCATCCCCCCGTTGAACATTGATGATTGGAGATTGAACATTGGAGATTGCCCCTCCCCCCTGAACGTTGAATGTCTCTTCTCTCCGCATCGAGGACGAGGACGAGGACGATTCCAAAACCAGAACTCCCCACCACGCCCAGGCGTGGAAAACCCCGCATCCCCCACTCCGCATCCCGCACTCCGCATTCCCCACTCCGCATTTCCTCCAACCTCCCACCCCGGAGCCGTCCCATGAGCACCCCCGACGCCCAGCCCCAGGACACCCCGATCGAGACCGCCATCCGCAATCGCCTCGAGGAGTTGCGCGTCTACCTCCAGGGCCATGGCGGAGACCTCGAGGTCGTCGGCATCGACGGCAAGAACGTCGCCCTCCGTCTGCGCGGCGCCTGCGGCGGCTGCCCCCATGCCATGGTCACCCTGAAGAACGGCATCGAGGACACCCTCCGCCGCGAGATCGACCCCGAGATCGTCGTCGAACGCGCCGAGTGACCGACTGAGGCCAGCCTTCCAACCACCCGTTCAGCGCTTGGCGTCGAGGATCAACTCCTTGCGCCATTTGCGCCCGGGCTGGTGATAGAGGCAGAGGTTGCCGTGGGTGTCAACCACGGCATGCTTGCCAAGATGAGGCAGCCAAAAGACGGCCCACGGGGCACCCTGGGTGCGCGGCTTGGTCTGCGCCGGGGTGCATTCCCCGAGTTGCTCGCCGTCCGGCAACCGGTACGTGGCCAAGGCGTTGCCTTTCTCTAGCGCGGCCAGGAGAAGCTGGCCGTCGTGGTTCCAGGCAAGGGCGGCCCCGGCGCGTTCAGCCAACTGGCGGGACGCCCCACCGGACAAGACCAGGACGGGCTGTCCCGGCCCGAGCACGGCAAAGTCCTCCCCCCCCCCGAGGAAGGACAGGGCGGTCGCGGCCGCAATCCCCGGGGTCGGCTGGGTCTCGCGCCGATGCAAGTCGCCAAACCCCAACAGGACAATCCCCTGCGGCCCGGCCACGGCAACCCGGTTGGCGGCCAGGGAGGCGGCCAGGGCCGTGCCCGCGACATTGCCCTGGGTGGCCCGCGGCGCGGCCTCCAGGTCGAGGGCGTCAAGTCGCCAGACGCCGCCAGGATGCCCGGCCGTCTCCTGCCCCAGCACAAACACGGCGTTGCCTTCGGCGGCGACCAGGTCGACGACCCTCGCCCGCACCTGACGGGTCTGGGAGAGGATCTGCCCCTGGCGCAGGCCCACCGCCAGGATCTCCTGCATCGTCCCGAACTCAGGCTGGCGGTCGGCCACAGCCACCGCCCGTAACCGACCGGGCACCAGATCCAGCTGTACCAGGCGCCGTCCGGCCAGTTGATGCAGCCCGAGAATCCGCCAGCGGTAGGTGTCGATGAGCACCAGCAGGCTGTCGTCGGCCTGTCCCGGCACGGACGCCGTCTCGACCAGCGCCAGGACGCTGGCGTCGGCGGAGAGCGCCGCCGCCGTCAGGGCCACGCCACCCGTGCCCTGATAGAGCCAGCGTGGCCGCCAGCGCAGGCCATCGCCCCCATCTCGGGCCAGCCGGTGCGCCAAGGATCGCGTAGGTGCAGCATTCTCCGCATAGGCTTGGTTGGCGGGGCCGGGATCATCAGGCGCATTGACGTAGAACCGCGCCATCGCGGGGGGCGCCACCGGCTTCGGCCCGTCGTCTTCCCCTGGAAGCCGGAAGGCGGGCCGGCTCGCTGGCGCCTCCTCCACCGCCAACGCCGTCTCCTCGATCCGCAACGGCTCGACCGGGACAAACCGCGGCTCGCCCGCCGCCGCCTTGCCGCCCGGCCCCTTCTCCGCCTTGCCGCAGCCCACCAGCGCCGCCAACGCCAGGACCAGCAGGCATGAGCCCAGCGCCTGCCCACCTGCCTCCAAACCGTTGCCCGCACCGCGCATGTTGCATTTCCTCCACTTGGAAGGTAAAGGTATCGCCGCCAGGTCCGGCGCGCAATCCGGCGTCGGCCCTAGAACGTCCGGAGCCCGTGAATTATTCCCCGCCGCCGTTCCCGTCGGCGGCTCCAGCCAAGGTCGCCCCATGGACGCCAAGCAACGCAAGGACATCGCCAAGCTTCCCTTCGAACAAGCCTTGGAGCGCCTCGAAAAGGTGGTCGCCCGCATGGAGGGCGGCCAGTCCCCGCTCGACCAGATGATGCGCGACTTCGAGGAGGGCAACCTCCTGGCCGAGGCCTGCGGCAGGCAGCTCAAGGCCGTCGAAAAGAAGATCGAGATCCTCGTCAAGGATGATGGCGGCGAGGGCCGGTGGCGGCGCTTCGCCGATGCCGACGAGGATGACGACACCCCGGTGGATGCGGCGGACGGGGACAAGGCGGAGGACGAGGAACAGGACGATACCAAGCCCGGGGAAAAAGGCCTGGCTCAAGGGGATCTGCTGTTCTAGCCAGGCCCACGGCCTGGCCGAAGCCCATCGTCCTCGATATGGAATGATGCCGACAAGGATGAATCGAGGCCGAGAAACGGACCAATGGGGGGATCCGCCCCCGGTTCGGCTTGGATTTGCTTGCGCCGCCAGGCACTCGTTCGGGTCATGAGCCCAGAGGGGCATCAGGGGCGGCAAGGTGCCGGCGCAGGAGACTGATGTAGTCGGCCTTCTCCCGGCAGTTGGCGAGCAGGAAGGCCTCGGGCAGGACGGCAATCTCGTCAGGGGAGAAGGCCTTGGCCAGTTCGCGGACCTGCTGGCGGAGAACGATGCGGGAGAGGCCGCGGAGCATGTCGCCATAGGCGGCATCAAAATGCAGGACGCTGGATTGATCCTTGACCAGCAAGGGAATGTAGACCTCGTCGAAATGGCGCTTGAAGGATTCGCGGCATTGGCGGCCAGGGGTGACGACCGGCTGGCCCTCGACAAACCGGCGCCACGGCATCTCCGGCCCAGGGGTGACCAGGCCCATGGGGCCGACATCCTTGTAGGACCAGATCATCCAGCCCACGCCCCGCTCGCGGGCAACGTCAAGCTGGGCGTCAAGGATCGCCAGGGACCAGTCCGGGTCGAGGCGTGCGGCGACCCCGCACTCGCCGAGGATCATCGGACGGTCGACCATCCGGGCATAGGCCAGCTCCGCCGCCGTCTGGCGGGCGAGGAAGTCGCGCAGGACCTGTGCCGTCTCGGCCTCCGGGCGGTCAGGCTCGAAGTTGATGCCGCCCTCATGATTCGCCTGGGGGTAGTGGTGGTAGCTGACGACAGTGCGCGGGTCGGCGAACAGCTCCGGATCGAGCAGCGCCAGCCCGCCGCTGGAGCGGACCGGGCCCT
>CAZBDL010000268.1:0-5452 GCA_964490525.1 uncultured Victivallales bacterium
GGGTTCTCCGGGCCAAGGAACTGGTTGGTCATGACGTAGGGCTCGCAGCCGGAGTGGGTGGAGGGATTCCACTCGCTGTCCGGCATCGCCTTGCGGAAGGAGGCATAGGCCCGGTCGCCGCGCCCGCCATAGCAGTCGGCCATGACCTTGAAACTGTTGGCATGGCAGTAGGCGGTGCCGTTCTCCCAGATGCCGGGCACCAGCCAGGTGATGCGCCCGACCCGGGGATTGGGCCTGGTGTAGGTCGGGTACTGGACCAGGCTGCCGGTATCGCATTCGAGCATCTCGTCGACCACCTTGAAGAGCAGGTCGCGGCGCTCCGGCCCGACGATCCCGGCCATGATCGCCCAGACCTGGGGCAGCAGGTAGATGCGCCCCTCCGCCTCGGTGTGGGTGCCGATCTTCTCGCCGTGGTCGTTAATCGCGCGCAGGTACCACTGCCCGTCCCAGGCATGGGTGTTGACGGCGTCGGCCAGGCGGTTGGCGCGGGCCAGGAAGTCCTCGGCCTCGGCGGCGTTGCGGCGCACGCGGCGGGCGATGTCGGCGGCGATCTTGAGGCTGAAGATGGCGCCGATTGTGGCCCAGACCGACTCGCCGCGGCCCTCCGGCCCGATGCCGGTGAGCGAGTCGTTCCAGTCGCCGAAGTGGCAACGGGTCAGGCCATGCTCGCCGACGTCGTCGGAGAGGTTGTACATGCCCATGCAGAGATGTTCCCAGACCGTGCCGTGGCCGTCGCCGTAGAAGGGCACTTCCTCCTCCAGGAAGGCGTGGTCGCCGGTCTCCTTGAGGTAGGCGTCGATGACCGGCGGGATCCACACCGGCCCGTCGCAATAATGGTGGTCGTCGATCGGCAGCCAGCCGCGCAGCGTATGGCCGTCGGCAAACTGGTGGCCGAGGCACTCGACGATCATCCGCCGCGTGTATTCGGGCTCATAGGAGGCGGTGGCCCAGAGCATCTGCATGGCGTCGCGGAAGCCACGGCCGTTGTCACTGCCGACATCGGCGTAGACCTGCATCTGCTGCTTGATCCAGATGTTGATCAGGTGGTTGACCCGGATGTCCGGGGTCTTGATGCGGATCTTGTCGATCCCCGCCTGCTTGACCTCGTTGAGCCGCGCGAAGCGGTCGGCGATGGCGCCCGGACGGCGCAGGTCCTCGACGATCCCGCGGGTCATCGCCTCGCCGCTGGAGGCGCCGATGAAGAGGCTGAAGGTAACCTCCTCGCCGGGGGCGAGGGCGAGATCATGCTGCAGGGCCCCGGCCAGGTACTCGCACGCCCCGAGGGAGTTGGCGAGCTTGCCGGCGGCGACGCCGGCAGGCAGGTGGCAGTGCCCGAAGCTGCCAAGGAAGGCGTCCCGGCTGGTGTCGAAGGCAACCGGCGCGCGGTCCGAGGCGATGAAGCCGTCGTACACGTCGTGCAGGCGCTCGACCGCCCGGTTGCAGGCCTGCGCCGCAAACAGGTCCGGATAGTATTCGGCGTGCAGCATGCCGAAGTAGTCGCAATAGCGCGGATACCCCTCCAGCGCCCATTCGACGTAGCTGAAGAAGGACAGCGTGGCGGCGGTCTTGCGGCGGTTCGCCAGGGTCACCGTCCAGATCTCGCAAGGATGGTCGTGCGGGACGAAGACGCGCTGGCGGACCTGCACGCCCTGGCAGGTCGAGCTGACCTCGGAGTATCCCGGCCCGTGCACGCAGCGGAAGGCTCCGACCTTGCGCTGGGCCGGATGCCACCCCGGCGACCAGACTCGTCCCGTGGCGACATCACGGACATAGAAGTAGCGGCGGCCGTTCTTGATCAGGATGGCGCGGCCCCGCGGGTCGAGGTACTGCATGGCGCGCTCCTTGTAGGCGCCCTCACCGCCGCCATGCTGACTGAAGCAGGAGATCAACCGCTCGTTCCAGCCGTAGTTGACCAGGGCCCGCGGGGTCTGCGGCTCAGTGACGACAAACTCCTTGCCGTGGTTCCGGAAATACCCGAAACTGCACTTTTCCTTCATGGCGCGACATCGCTTTCGGTTCCCCAGCACACCGGTTGTGTACGCTGGGATGGTGGACTTGTCCCGCCGGGGCGGGATGGTGGATATTGGAGATCAGATGGCGGATGACAGATGATGGACTTGTCCCGCCGGGCGGGATGCCGGCGTTGAGCGTTAAGCGTTGAACGTTGACCTTGCCCTCTTGCTTTCTGGTTCAGGGCAGCGGCTGGCCGGGATCGCCGGTGACTTCGAGCCGGGTGAAGTGGCACGTGGCCTCGCCGGCCATCGGCACCGACCAGTTGTGCATGGCGATGCTCTTGACCGTGAGCGGCTGCGGCCAGTCGGCGGGAATGACGGCCTCGCACTTCTGCCAGGTGTCATAGGTCATCTGCCCGAGCCCCAGCTTGTACTCCTTGCCCTCGGCGCTCTTCTCCTGTCCGTTGGCCAAAAAGTGCAGCTCGACGTAGTGTCCTGTCCCCGAGCCCTTGATCCATAGCGAGGCCTTGCTCACCCGGTAGGGAATCGTCAGCGCCGCGGGCGCGGACGGCACGACCGTCGAGAAGGCGAACCCCTCGCCACCCGGCCAGGTCACTTTAACCTGCAGCGCCCCCGGCTCGCCCAGCCCCTTCAGCGCCTCTGGGAATTCCGGCACCACCGCCACCGTGTTCGGCGCCTTGCTCCAGGCATAGCTGGTCCACTCCCCCGCCTGGTTCAGGTCGGTCAGCGTGTGGGTCGTCTCCTGGGCACCAAGCGAAGCCGCGACCAAGGCCACGCCGGCCATCGCCACACACCGGACAATGAAGCTCTTCATCGGGATTCCCTTTCCCATGGACATTGGACGTTCCTTGTTCGATATTGGATGTTCAATTAGACGAGCGGCAAGTTCCAACCGGCCTTTTGCCCCGGACTCCGTATGCCTTCGGCCCCCTCAAGGCAACGGCTGGGAGGCGTCCCCCTTGGCCTCCAGGCGGGTGAAGTAGCAGGTCGAGATGACGGCCTGCGGCAGGCCCCAGCTGTGGATGGCGATGCCTTTGACCGTCAACGGCTGCGCCCAGTCGGTCGGAATCGCCACCTCCAGCTTGCGCCATGTGTCATAGGTCATCTGGCCAAGCTCCAGCTTCATCGGCTGGCCATTGGCGATGACGTGCAGGTCGAGATAATGCCCGGTCCCGGATCCCCGCACCCAGAGCGAGAGCGCGCTGGCCCGGAAAGGCACCTTGAGCGAGCCGGCCGCGGCCGGCACTAGGTTGCAGTAGACAAAGTTCTCGCCCCCCGGCCAATTCACCTTCACCCCCAACGAGGTCTCTTCGCCACCCTGCCCCCTCAGCTCAGCCGGAAACTCCGGACGCACCTCAAGCTTGCTGGGAACAGGATCCCATTGCTCCGAAACCCACTCGCCCGCCTTGTTCAGGTCGCTGAGCCGGTGGATCGTCTCCTGGGCGTGGACAGCCGTTAGCGCTCCCAGCGTCAGGCCGAACACCGCCCGCGTGAACCATGTCTTCATGTTCTCTCCTTGGTCAAGGCACCGTGGATGAAGGCGCCGACGAGCGCCCGCTATGGCCGGGCGGCATGACGTGCCTGCCGGGCGGACTCCGGACGGGTCAACAGCTCCCAGAAGGCATGCTCCGGGGGCGGGGCGGTGGATCGGCGCACATGCAACCGCATGGGCAGGCGGGTATGGACCGGTTCAGCGGTCTCCCGTGCGGCGGCGGCCAACAGAAGGCGCACCGCATGAGTGCCGAGGTCGTCGCTGCCAGCGGCGACCGAGGTCACCGGCACCTCGGTCATCGCCGCGAAGCGAATGTTGTCGAAACCGGTCACCGAGACATCCTCGGGCACCCGGATGCCCAACCCGATGAGGGCGCGGACCAAGTAGATGGCGATCATGTCGTCGAAGGCGACGATGGCCGTCGGGCTCTCGGCCCCGCCTTCCGTCAGGAGCCGCTTCACCTGGGCCCGCAGCTCCTCCTCGAAGTCAGGCTCGTCGACCGGCGGAACGGTGATCACGACCTCGGCGGCCAGCCCCTTGGCGGCGATCGCTTCGCGGTAGGCGGCCAGACGCTCGTGGGCCGACCATTGCTGCCCGGAATGGCAGGCGAAGGCAATGCGCTGGTGGCGCAGCTCGATCAGATGCTCCATGACCAGGTGGATGCCGCGGCGATCATCGCCCATCAGGGTGGCGCATTCGAGGCCCGGAAAATCCTTCAGGCTGACCACCGGGAGACGACGGTTGATCTCGTTGATGTAGTGCACGCCCTGCTCGTCCTCGCAAGGCGTCATGATGATCCCGTCCACCTGCCCGGAGACCATCCGCCCCAGGATGTTGCGCTCGTCGGCAGCCTGGCCGTGGGTGAGCCCGAGGATCGCCGTCTTGCCGTGCGCCCGCAGCTGCCGCTCGATCGCCGAGACCTGCTCGGCAAGGAAGACGTTCACCACATCCGGCACCACCACCCCGACGCAGTCCGTCCGGCCCTTTGCCAGCCCGCGCGCATTGGCATTCGGCACATAGCCCATCTGGCGGGCGATCTTCAGCACTCGCTCACGGGTCTTCGCATTAATGTCGCTGCGCTCGTTGAACGCCCGCGAAACCGTGCCCCGCGACACGCCCGAGGCCCGCGCCACATCGTTGATGTTCATCGCCTCAATCCCTGTTCACACAAGCTGATTGCCACCGGTAATCTATACCGCTCACGACACAATCTCAAGCCACCGTCAATATTCGTCCAGCCAGAAGTCCCAAGGCCGATGCGCGGGCGTGCCGCTGTCATCGCCCAGCTGTCCCGTGGAATATGGCCCCGTACTGACCGCGGCCTTGCCGCTCGCAGGATTTCCCCACACGCCGCCGGTCTTGCGCAGGAGCATGGTCTTCAACGGGATGGCATGTCCGTCGATGAACACCGCCGGGCGGGTCTGCGGATGCCACGAGTAGGCGCCGTACGGCGAGGAGTACGCCTCGTCTGCCGTGGCCCCTTGATAGCCCACGGGCGCATTGCGCACCGTGCAGCAGTAGTGATAGGGCGTCTGAGCCGGCTTGGAGAAGTGGTCGACATTGAAACGAAAGGGATTTCCGGTCCAATGGGTGAAGGCGGGAATGTGCGGCTTGTTGTCGTTGTAGTGGGTATAGAGTCCGCCATAGGCGTTGTAGGCCTGGCCGCCGGGTTCCCGGACCGACTTGTAGTTGACCCCGCCCCAAGCCAGGTAATTCAGGGCGAGGGGCGAGGCCGGGCAGATGAAGATGCCGCCGGTGGCGTAGGCGGCGGTGGAGGTGCCATTGGTTCCCCGGAACGACTGCCGATGATAATCGCGCATGGCATATTCAAGGTCTGTTCCCTGGGGAGCCCGGCGCCACACGTCCGCACCGCTGAGATAGGGCAGGAAGCGCTGGAAGTCCTCGGTGTACGTGGCCATGGAGAGCCAGATCTGCTTCGTCTGGCTGAGGCATACCGCCTGCTGGGCGGTCTCCTTGGCCTTGCGCA
>CAZBDL010000269.1:0-5443 GCA_964490525.1 uncultured Victivallales bacterium
CGCCTGGAAGCCGAGCTTTACCAGGATGGCCTCGGCTATGTCTTCATTGCCCGGCACGATGGCATGCTCCCCGGGGTTTGCCTGGCGGCCTCGGGGATGGTCGAGCACCGTCCGGAAGGCGGGCTTTCCGCCGCGCTGGAGCTGGGCCTCGACGAGCTTCCGGAGGACGGCGTCGAGATCGGGCTGGCGGCGTTCGTGCCGGCGCTGGGCGAGGCGGTGCTGGCCGGTCGGCCAGAGCTTTCCGGGACGGTGTCCTGGACGGGCGGGCGCCTGGTCGCCAGCGGGCAGGCGGGGTTGTCGCAAGGTCGCTTCATCATGCCCGACAAGAATTTGCGCATTGAGGGGCTCGATGCGCGCGTTGCCTTTCCCGACCTGGCCGCCATGCGCTCGGCACCGCGCCAGCGCCTGCGCTTCGCGTCCGCCCGGCTCGGCAACCTGGAGTTCGGCAAGGCCGACATGCGGTTCCAGGTCGAGCCCGGCAACCGCCTCTTCCTCGAGCAGGCCGAGGTGGCCTGGTGCGGCGGCAAGCTTTCCGGCCATGCCCTGCGCTACCAGCCGGGACAGGCCAAGGATCTGCGGCTGACCCTGTTCTGCGACCGGCTGCTGCTGGCCGACGTGCTCCGGCAGCTTGGCATTGCCGACGCCGAAGGGGAGGGGGCGGTGAGCGGACAGCTGCCCTTGGCGATCATCGGCGACACCGTGGACCTCAGCGGCGGCTTCCTCTATTCGCGGCCGGGGCAGGGCGGCGTGCTGCACCTGGCCGATGCGGGCCTGTTCGCGGGGGCGCAGCAGAGCCTGCAGGTGGCCATCGCGCGCGAGGCCTTGCGCGACTACACCTACGACTGGGTCACGATCAACCTCGACCGCGACGGACCGGACCTGCTCGTGCGCATGGAGACGAGCGGGCGGCCCTCCCGGGCCATGCCCTTCGGATTCACCCCGCGCCAGGGGCTCTTCCAGGCGGATCCCGACGGTTCCTGGCGGGCGAACTTCCAGGGAATCGGCTTCAGTTTCAATTTCCGGCTACCGCTGGAGCAGGTCTTGGAGTATGGTAGGGAGATGGGCGGCATGCTTGGCGAGGCCGTCGAATAACCCCGGAGGTTGTCATGGCAAGGAAGATCGGGATCATGCTCTGGCTGGGCGGGGCGGCCTTGGCCACGCTGGTGCTTGGCGGCTGCCTGCAGACCCGGCATGAGGTCGAGGTCAAGCCGATGCACATCACGGTGGACGTGAATGTCCGCATCCAGAACGAGCTGAAGAAGGAGTTCCGGGCGCAGGACGAGGCGATGCGGCAGATCTCCGACGAGGAGGCCGCCGCCGCCTTGGAGCGCTATCTCCAGGAGATGGGCGGATGACCTGCATTCCGGGAACGGCACAACGACAAGGCGAAAGGATCGGGTCATGAGCATGCGCATGGGATGGCAAGGTGTCCTGGCGGCGCTGGCGCTAGTGCTGGCCGTGGCGGCATGGGCGGCACCGACGAAGGAGCAGCTGGCCTTGGTGAAGGGGCTCAAGAACAAGGGACTGGTGGGCGAGGACAGCCGCGGCTTCCTGGCCTTCGTGACGGAGAAGAAGGTTGCCGAGGAGGTCGTCAGGGCGGTCAATGCGGATCGGCTCAAGGCCTACCAGAAGATTGCCGCGGAGCAGAAGGCGAGCGTCGATCAGGTCGGGCGGAACCGGGCCGCGCAGCTGGCGGCGGAAGCCGCCCCTGGCGAATGGATCCAGGACGGCGACGGAACGTGGCGGCAGAAGAAGTGAACACGGCGGGGGGCGGCGGTTCTGTCCCTGCTCCGGGCGATGAGTTGTTTGGGGTGGTCCGGTGATGTCGTGGCGCACCATGGGCGGATTGGGCTTCAACCGTCGCGAGGCGGTGGCTTTGGCCGTGCTGCTGGCCATCCTGCTGTTCCTGCCGTTGGGCGTCTCCCGGCTGGCCCTGGCGCACTGGGGCGAGCTGGCCTGGCGGGCGCCCATGGACCTGGCCTTCTTGGAGTGGACCGGTGCTTTCCTGCAGGCCTTCCTGTTCCTCCTGCTGATTGAGGCCTGCCGCCATTCGGGGCGCTGGCGGCATGCCTGGCTGGCCGCCGCCTTCTTCGCCATGTCGGGGCTGAACTTCGCCTATGCCCTGAGTGGTCCGGGCGGCGATGCCGCGAATTGGCTGAAGCTGCTGGGCATGGGCCTCGGCGGAGGGTGCGCCTGCGGCTGCCTGTTCTGCGGCGAGCGGCCCCTGTCCGGGATCGTCGGCGTGCTCGTGCGCATTGTCCTGCCGGTCGCGTGCCTGATGGGGGTTTTCATCTGGATGCCCTTCGGCCTGAAGCAGCTGTTGCCGGCGTTGACCGTTTCCGGCACGGGGCAGATGCCCCTGGCCTGGCGCCTGGCGGTGGTGGTGCCTGCGGGGCTTTTCTTCCTTGCCGCCATGCCCTGGCTGCGCGCCTACCTGCGCGACTGGCGACGGGAAGGACTGCTCTTCACGGTCGTGCTGTTGGCCTTCGCCCAGTCGATGCTGCTCTGGCGCGACGCGCGGAGCTTTGGCGTCCTGTGGTGGTCGGCGCACCTCGTGGTGATTGCCGCGACCCTCATGGCCACCGTCGCCATGCTGGTCAGTAGCATCCGCCACTCCGTCGTCTGGAAGCTCATCTTCTCGCTCGGCCTGACCTTCGGCCTGACCGTCATCCTCACGGCCGGCATGCT
Source organism: uncultured Victivallales bacterium (assembly GCA_964490525.1). Lineage (GTDB taxonomy): Bacteria > Verrucomicrobiota > Lentisphaeria > Victivallales > CAZBDL01 > CAZBDL01. Next base: position 2,689 of record CAZBDL010000269.1, read on the forward strand.
CCAGGGGTATTCCCAGCGGCGCTTTGCCGAGACCCAGTACCGGCAGATCCATGGGCGCCACCAGCTGTTCCTGGCCGAGCAGGCGGCCGACGTGCGGACGGTGGCCCGCAATCTCGAGGCCCTCGGCCGACGGGCGGCGGAGCACCTGGCGATCCGCCATGGCGGCCTGCCGGCGGATGGGCTTCCCGCCTGGCTGGAGACCATGGTCGAGGTCGATGCCGCCGCCTGGCGCGGCCAGCTCGTCGCGGCCGGGTACATGAGCGTCCATGGGGTGTCGCTGCCCCGCGACGCCGAGCCTCTTCCGGAGGTGGTTGAAGTGATGCTTGCGGAGATGGCGCTGGAGATGACGCTGGCCGAGGATGGGCGGATCGAGTGGTCGGCGGCCCGGCCGGAGCGTCCGGCGCGGCGGACGCTGATGCTCGCCGCCAAGCCGTTGCTGGTTCGGGGCCGCCCGGCCGGGTTCTTCTTCAAGGTCCTGGATGTGGGCTGGCTTTCAGGCTCGGGGATTGCGGCGGGGCGGCGCCTCGACCAGGACCGCGAGGGGCGCATCCTGTTCGATGCGCGCCGGGGCCGGATCCTGGCCCGCGAGCTGCCCGCGCCCTGGGTGGCGGAGGATGGCGGCGATGCCCAGGAGATGGTGCGCGAGCTGATGGCCGCCGCCTATGATGCCGGCGCCGCGGGCAAGGTCATGGTGATCGCCGCCAAGGGCATGCCCTATCTGGTCTCCGCCTGCCGGGTTCCGGAGACGGATTGGGTGGCGATGCATCTGCTCGACCAGCGGATGGTTCCCGGCGAGAGCGGCGGCGTGACCTACACCTTCGCCGGCGTTGGCATGGCCGTCCTGCTCGTCGGTTTTGTCGTTCTTCTTCTTCTCCTCAATGCCCAGCTGGCCCGCCCCTTGCAGCGCCTGTTGCGTGCGACCGAGCGCGTCGAGTGCGGCGACCTCACCACCCGCATCGGGGCCCGCGACGCCACCGAGCTGGGCGTGGTCTCGCGCTCCTTCGACCACATGCTGGCACGCATGGAGGATGTCCATGGCGAGCTTGAGCGCACGATCGCCGAGCGCACGGCCGCCTTGGCCGAGGCCAGCCATGCCAACCAGGCCAAGGCCACCTTCTTCGCCAGCGTCAGCCACGAGCTGCGGACGCCGCTACACGGGGTCCTCAGCTGTTCGCGCCTCGGCAGCGAGCTGACCGCCGCCATCCAGCCCAAGGCGGCCGAGTACTTCGACAACATCAATCTCTGCGGACGGCGCCTGCTGAAGCTGATCGACGAGATTCTCGACCTGGCCAAGCTCGAATCCGGATACATGGAGTTCAACTACCGTCAGGTGGGCCTCCTGCCGGTCGTCCGCCAGGCCGCCACCGAGCTTTCCGCCTTGTTCGCCGAGAAGGACATCCGCCTCGTCTATCCGGGGCCCGAGGAGGAGGTGACCCTCGTCGCGGATGTCGACATGCTGCGCCGGGTCTTCGTCAACCTCTTCGGCAATGCCGTCAAATTTGCCCGCCCGGGAACCGTCGTCGCGGTGGAATTCCAGCGGATGGCGGATTCTATTGTCGTCTCCGTCCTCGACGAGGGGCCCGGCATTCCCGAAGGGGAGGCCGAGCGCATCTTCGAGAAGTTCTTCCAGGCAAGGCAGGGCGCCGCCCCGGGCGGAACCGGCATCGGCCTGGCCACCTGCCGCGAGATCGTCACGGCCCACGGCGGCACCATCTCCGCCGTCAACCGCCCCGAGGGCGGCGCGGCCTTCCGGTTCGTCCTGCCTCTGGCGGGTGCGGCCGCCAGGAGCTTCTCGCCATCAGAATGCTAATCACGGTCAGCAAGGATTTCAGCCCATGAGCGGAACGGCACTCGAACGGAGCCGGATCCTGGTCGTCGACGACGATCCGATGAACGTCTATATCCTGCGCGAGGTCCTTGGCGGCGCCTACGATGTCCATGCCGCCGAGACGGGCGCCCAGGCCCTGGAGATCGCCGACGAGGTGCGGGCGGACCTGATCCTGCTGGACATCATGATGCCGGACCTCGACGGCTACGAGCTATGCCGCCGCTTCCGGGCCAATCCCAACCTGGCCTTCACCAAGATCATCCTGGTCTCGGCCAAGTCGATGCTGCGCGACCGCCTCGAGGGGTACCGTGCGGGGGCCGACGACTACATCGTCAAGCCCTTTGACCCCGAGGAGTTGCGCGCCAAGGTGCAGGTCTTCCTGCGCCTCAAGTCGGTGGAGGAGGTGGAGCGGGTCAAGGACGACATCATCAATGTCTTCTCGCATGAGACCCGCACTCCGCTGAACACGATCATCGGCTTCTCCCGGCTGCTTGAGGAAAGCCCTTCCCTGAGCGCCTCCGAGCGCGAGGCCATCCAGCACATCCGCGACTGCGGCATGAACCTCATGGAGCTGGTCGACAAGACCATCCTCCTCGCCACCCTGCGCAAGGGTGCCTGTCACTTGGCGTTGCGTCCGGTAAGCCTGGCCGGCCTGATCCGCACGGCCGAGGTCAAGCTTGATGCGGCCATCGCCGCCAAGCACCTCGCCGTCCGGGTCGAGGTCCCCGACAACCTGGTGTTCATGGCCGACGAGTCCCTGCTCGTCACCGCCCTGGTCCTGGTCATGGACAATGCCATCAAGTTCTCGCCGGAGGGGGGCATCCTCGGGATCACCGCCGACCGCGACGAGCGCAGCGTCCGCCTGCATGTGCGCGATGGCGGTCGTGGCTTGCCGGCCGAAAAGCTCGCCTCCCTGTTCAATGCCTT
>CAZBDL010000270.1:0-5439 GCA_964490525.1 uncultured Victivallales bacterium
CATCACCAACTCCCTGATGGCGGCTGCCGAGCTGATGGAGGGCTGCCAGGGCCACAAGCTGATCCTGCTCGGCGGCGAATTCCGCGCGCTCAGCCGCACCTTGGTCGGCCCCCTCACCGAACCGGTGCTGGCGCGCCTGCATCCCGACAAGGCCTTCATGGGCACCATCGGCTTCACTGCCGAGGAAGGCATCTCCACCACCGACGCCAACGAGGCCTTCACCAAGGAGCGGGTCATGCGCCGCGCCCGCCAGGTCATCCTCCTCGCCGATGCGGCCAAGCTCGGCCACCCCTCCTTGGTCACCAGCGGCGAGCCCGGCGACATCGACATCCTCGTCACCGACGCCGCCCCGCCACCCGCCTTCGCCAAGCAGCTCCGCAAGCACGGCATCAAGATCGTCCATTGATGGAAATGCCAAGCACGAAATACGAAATCCAAACCATCATCATCCCCAACCCTCAAGGAGAGAGGCAACCATGGGCAACTACTACAGCGATCTCGGGCCGGACTTCCAGGCGCGCACGGTGACCTTGCCGGCGCTTCCGGCCTACCGCTACGACCGCGCCATCGCGGCGGAGTACAAGGCGAAGAAAATCAGCAAGGACGAGGCGCTCGAGCTGTACGAGTCGATGCTGGTGATCCGCGAGTTCGAGGAGATGATCCTGAAGCTGCGCACCGGCGCCTACGAGATCATCAAGGAGTACGAATACCGCGGCCCGACGCACCTCTCGATCGGCCAGGAGGCGACCGCCACCGGAGCCTGCTCGGTGCTCGACCCGACCGACTACATCACCTCGACCCACCGCGGCCACGGCGACTCGATCGCCAAGGGCTTCCATGCCATCCGGCGCATGTCCGACGCCCAGCTCCGCGAGCGCTGCCCCGTGCATGCCGGCCTGCGCGGCGAGGCCCTCCGCGAGGCCGTCATGGAGGACCATGTCTTCCGCACCATCGCCGAGCTCTTCGGCAAGGAGGCTGGCTACGGCAAGGGCCGCGGTGGCGGCATGCACATCGCCGACTTCCGCGTCGGGCACCTCGGCGCCAACGCCATCGTCGGCGGCGGCGTGCCCATCGCCACCGGCGCCGCCATGACCTGCCGCATCGATGTCGACAAGGCCCGCCAGGACCGCGTCGTCTGCTGCTTCGCCGGCGACGGCGCCTACGCCAACGGCGTCGTCCTCGAGGCCCTCAATTGGGCCGCCCAGGACCAGTTCACCAACCCCGAGCTGACGAGCATCGTCAAGGGCCTGCCGATCATCTTCTGCATCGTCAACAACCACTTCGGCATGACCGGGCGGGCCGACGGCGAGGTCAACGGCGTCGACCCCCTCGCCCGCCGCGCCGCCGGCTTCGACAACGAGGCGATGCATGCCGAGACGGTCAACGGCATGGACGTGATGGCGGTGCGCGACGCGATCGTGCGCGCCAAGGCCTTGATCGCCGAGGGCCAGGGCCCGGTGCTGCTCGAGCTGGACACCTACCGCTACTACGGCCACTCCCTCTCCGACCCGCGCAACGAGTACCGCACCAAGGAGGAGGAGGAGCGCTGGAAGATGGTCGACCCGGTCGGCACCTTCCGCACCCGCCTGCTGGGGGCGAAGATCGCCACCGCGAAGGAGCTGGACGAGGTCGAGCGGATTGTCCGCGAGCGCAACGAGCGCGCCGCCCGCCGCGCCGTCGACTCCGCAGACCCGGATCCCGCCGACGTCATCAAGTACATGTATGCCGACACCGCCGCGGTCACCGTTCCGGCAACCTACGCAAAGAAGATGGTGCGCGGCGAGCGCCCGGCGCCGAAGCGCGACGCCCAGGGCCGGGTCAACTACCGCGACGCCATCAAGGAGGGGCTGATCGAGGAGATGGAGCGGGACGCCCGGGTGGTGTGCTACGGCGAGGACGTCGCCGACTACGGCGGCGCCTTCAAGCTGACCAAGGGCATGCTCGAGTACTTCGGCCGCGCCCGCGTCTTCAACACCCCGATCTCCGAGGCCTGCATCATCGGCACCGGCGTCGGCATGGCCATGACCGGCTACCGCCCGGTGGTCGAGCTGATGTACATGGACTTCGCCCTGATGGCCTCCGACCAGATCTCCAACCAGGCCGCCAAGTGGCACTACATGACCGGCGCCGCCACCACGGTGCCGATGGTCGTCCGCTGCAGCGTCGGCGGCGGCAAGGGCTACGGCGGCCAGCACTCCCAGTCCCTCGAGTCGATGTTCTGCCACATCCCCGGCACCTACGTGGCCTATCCCTCCAACCCCTACGACGCCAAGGGCCTGATCAAGACGGCGATCCGCAACGACAACCCGGTGGTCTTCGTCGAGGGACAGCTCCTCTACAACGTCAAGGGCGTCGTCCCCGAGGAGGAATACCTCATCCCGTTTGGCCAGGCCAACGTCGTGCGCGAGGGCAAGGACATCACCTTCGTCGTCTGGGGCCCCGCGGTGGCCGACGCCGTCAAGGCCGCCGACCTGCTCGCCGCCGAGGGCGTCAGCGTCGAGATCATCGATCCCCGCACCCTCGTGCCGTTCGACTGGGAAACGGTCTTCGCCTCCGTGCGCAAGACCGGCCGCTGCCTAGCCATCAGCCAGTGCGTCGACATCGGCAGCTACACCGGCGAGATCGTCAGTCAGGTCGTCGCGGCCTGCTTCGACGACCTCGACGCCCCCGTCCTCAAGGTTGGCGCCAAGAACGGCATCGCCCCCCAGGCCCACACCCTCGAGCAGGCCTTCCTGCCCAGCCCCCAAGACATGGTCGCCGCGGCAAGGCAAATTCTCTGAAAATTCGAAATTCAAAATAAGAAATAAGAAACAGATGCAAATAACGGATGGATCTCAAGATAACGGTTGAGGCAATGGAAAAGCCGAAATTCGATCCCGAAGAACGGACATTCCTCTTTGCGCAAGAGATACGCAAGTTCATCAAGCAACTGCCGATGAACTTGCAGAATCAGGAGGATTGCCGACAACTGATTCGTGCCTCCGGATCCATTGGCGCCAACTACATCGAGGCCAACGGAGCGTTAGGCAAGAAAGACTTCGTCATGCACTTGAGAATATCCCGGAAGGAAGCCAAGGAAAGCCGCTATTGGTTGCGCTTGATTGACACAGACGCGGAACCAAAACTCAATGCGACAAGAAACATGCTCGTTCAGGAGGCCACGGAACTGATGAACATCTTCTCTTCCATCGTCAAGAATTCTGACTCGCCCTCCCGGTAAACACAATCACCAAACCACTCCAGGTTTCTTCTTTCGAATTTCTTATTTCGAATTTCTTATTTCTTATTTTGAATTTCGAATTTACCGGAGGTTCTCATGTCAACGCTCGTTCCCATTCCGAAGCTCGGCCAGTCCGAGGAGACGGTCGCCATCGCCAAGTGGCGGGTGAAGGAAGGCGACATCGTGAAGAAGGGCGACATCCTGTTCGACGTCGAGACGGACAAGGCGGTGCTGGAGGTCGAGTCGCAGTTTGCGGGCACGGTGCTGAAGGTGCTCGCCAAGGAGGGGGTCGACCTGCCGGTGATGAGCCCGGCGCTGGTCATCGGACAGCCCGGCGAGGCCCTGCCGGAGATGCCCGCCGCGACACCGCAACCGGCCCCGGCGGCACCCACGCCCGCGCCTGCCCCGACCGCGGCCCCGACCGCGCCGCCGGTTGCGAAGTCCGCAACCCCCGCCGTGGCGGCGCCCGTGGCCGGTTCGGTGGCAGCCCCCGCCCCGGTGGCAGCTGCGCCGGCGGCCGCCAGGCCCAGCCCGCGCGCCCGGCGCTATGCGCAGGACTACCTGATCAACTTGGCCAAGGTGCCGGCCACCGGCGGCAACGGACGGCGCATCACCGAGCGCGATGTCCAGGCCTACCTGAAGGCCTCGGGCTATCTTGACCGCAAGATCACCCCGGCGGCGTTCAACCTGGCCCAGGCCGAGGGCCTGGAACTGCTCGCCATCACAGGCACCGGCGACAGCGGACGGGTCACCCTGGCGGATGTCCGTGCGGCCGTCGCCGAGAAACCGCGCGAGCTTTCGGCGATGCGCAAGGTCATCGCCCAGCGCCTGACCCAGAGCAAGCAGCAGATCCCCCACTTCTACGTCACCGCCGCCATCGACCTGACCGACCTGCTCGCCCTGCGCCAGGAGCTCAAGGTCCAGGGCCTCGAGGTCGGCGTCAACACCTTCATCCTCAAGGCCGTCGCCCTCTCCCTCAAGGACTTCCCGATGCTCAACGCGACCACCGACGGCAAGACGGTCCGCCACTGGGCGCACGTTCACCTCGGGGTCGCGGTCAGCCTGGAGAACGGCCTGGTCGTACCGGTGGTGCGCGACGCCGACCGCAAGGCGCTCGACGAGCTGCAGGCGGAAGTCGCCGACCTCGCCGCCAAGGCGCGGGCCGGCAAGCTCGCGCCCGACGAAATGAAGGGCGGCACCTTCACCATCTCCAACATGGGCATGCTCGGGGTCGACAACTTCGCCGCCATCATCAATCCCGGCGAGACCGGCATCCTGGCGGTGTCCGCCGCCAAGCCCACCCCGGTGGTGCGCGACGGCCAGGTCGTGGTGCGCCAGATGATGAACGTCACCCTCAGCGCCGACCACCGCGCGGTCGACGGAGCCGACGGTGCCCGCTTCGTCAACGCCCTGCGCACCCGCCTCGAAGACACGCCCGCCTGGCGAACGATGGCCTGACCTCTTCCCCCATGGCCCTCAAGAACCCATGGTGCCAGGATAAGCACAACATCGAGGCAGAGCCGTACCCTGGTACCGCCATCCGCCAGTCGGCGGATCGGCCTCACGGCGAATCTGCCATTCCACATGCCGTGCCCTGATCGCGACCCACCGCGCCACCCACGCAGGGAGCGATCCTTGGACTGCGGCAGTCCGGTGCCGCTTTGTCTTGCGGACGTAGTCCATACGCCCCCGCTCCGCGGCAAATGCCGCCATGGCTCTGTGCACGCCATGGCACAAAGAGCGACGGCCTGGTCATCTTCGTCGTCCTGCGGATATTGTCAGACGACAGATTCCTCAACATCCAATTCGGACGGGCGTAAAGCCGCTCCCCGGTTGGCAGCGCTCATGGTCCGGCGTTGGCAGTGAAGATGGTCGCGGCGGCGGCGACTGGCGCCTTGCCCCAGGTGATGTCCATCGGGCCGAGTTGATATTCGTCGGCCAATTGGACGGTGAAGGGGAGGTCGAGGACGGCATCCTGGAAGTCGGTGTCGGGATCCCAGCCGAAGGGTTCGAAGTAGCATCCAAGGTTCGCCTTCTTGATTTTCACGGCCATGGTGACGATCGCCTTGCTGCGGTTGTATGATAGATCCAACCGTTCCAGGTTGCCGCGACCGCAGGAGACGAAGTTGAGCTTCTTCCAGATCTGGTTGCGGGGTGGGCGGGTGGTCAACAGCAGGTCCTCGGACTCGATCACCAGGTTGCCCAAGGTCAGGCCGTAT
>CAZBDL010000271.1:0-5432 GCA_964490525.1 uncultured Victivallales bacterium
CTCCGCCCTCGACAACCGCCCCCTCACCTTCGACGAGTTCATGGCCCTCGCCGGACAGATGCTCTTCGTCTCCGCCACCCCCGGCGACTACGAGCTCGCGCACGGCGGCACCCGGGTCGAGCAGGTCGTCCGCCCCACCGGCCTACCCGACCCCGAGATCATCGTCCGCCCTCTGGCCGGACAGGTCGACGACCTCATCGCCGAAGTCCGCGACCTTGCCGCCAAGGACCAGCGCTGCCTCGTCACCACCCTCACCAAGAAGAGCGCCGAACGCCTCGCCGACTACCTCAACGACCTCGGCCTGCGCGTCAAGTACCTCCATTCCGACCTCGACGCCCTCCAGCGCGCCCGCATCCTCCGCGAACTGCGCCTCGGCGACTTCGACTGCCTGGTCGGCATCAACCTCCTGCGCGAGGGGCTCGACCTGCCCGAGGTCGCCCTCGTCGCCATCCTCGACGCCGACAAGGAAGGCTTCCTGCGCTCCACCCGCTCCCTCGTCCAGGTCGCCGGACGCGCCGCCCGCAACCTCGGCGGACGCGTCATCCTGTACGCGGACAAGATCACCGACAGCATCGCCGCGCTGCTCGAGCTGACGGCCCGCCGGCGCGAACGCCAGCTCGACCACAACCGCGCGCATGGCATCGTCCCGCGCACCACCACCCGCCCGATCCGCGACGACTTCGCCAGCGCCGTCACCGCCCGCGTCCGCCACGCCCCCCTGAAGGCCGGCGAGGCTCCGGCCGCCTATGGCGACGAGGGCGCCGCGGCCCAGGCCGAGCTCGATGTCGCCCTCCTCGAGCAGGAGATGCTCGCCGCCGCCGAGGCGCTCGAGTTCGAGCGCGCCGCCGACCTCCGCGACCTCATCGCCGAACTGCGCGGCGAGAATCGAAAATCCGACGTCCGAAGCTCCAAATCCCAAACCAGATCGCCGGGCGGGGCAAGTCCCCGCCCGTGACCCCGTGACCCCGTGACTCCGAAGACGAGGACGAGGACGAGGACGAGCGAAGCCCGGTGCAAGGTAGGAGCCCGTCCGCCAGCTGGCGGACGGGCGAACCTCTGTCTCCCAAAGAGCCAAACCGAGCACGCGACCCACGACCCGCGACCCACGACCCGAGACCCGAGACCCGCAACCGGGGAATTTCAGTCCCGAAGGGACGGCATAACTTAGCCCAGGGCGTGAGCCCTGGGGCAGGCGCATACCCCTTATGCCCAGAGCCCTGAAGGGGCGAAAGAACGGTGCCCAGCACAAGCGGCGCATACGTCAATGACATCATGCCCCAAGGTGCCGCATCCTCGCCCTGCGGGCTAGCCTGGATTATTCACAAGCCCAGCCCGTCTTTCGGCGAACATATTTCACAACTTGTTGTCCTTATTTTACTTATGAGTGGCCTGCCATTTTTCATGAATAATTCAGGCTAGGGCAGTTGCGACAGGAATGTCCGGGCGGGGACGGCAACCGGCCGGGTTTCCGCAAAGCAATCGGCGTCAACATAAGCGAGCTGCATGACCACCTGAAAGGCATGCGGACAGCCCAGCGCGGCGCGATAGTGAAGCAGGGACGGAGAAAGGCGCGTCTCGGCGCTCTTCACCTCGACCAGGAACCACGGCTCATCATCGCGGACGACCAGGAAGTCGACCTCCCGCTTCTGAATGTCCCGGACATATCTCAACTCGAACGCACCCAGGCCAAGATCGTTCCAGCCCTGCACGGCCTTCAGAAGATGGCAGGCGCACAGTGTTTCCGCCCGCTTGCCCTCATTCGCCACCGTCGCCCAGTCATGCAGAAACCATTTGGGCTCCTTGCGCAAGGCCTTGGAAAGGTTGCGGAACCAAGGCCGGACGAGAAAGCCGTAATGGAGGGAACACAAGGTCTCAATCCAGTTGCGCACCGTATTTTCGCTGACCTTGATCTGCTTGGCGAGAGCGCTGTAGACCAGTTGCTCCCCGCTTCTTTCGGCCAGCAGCCGGCCAAGGATCTCCATCTCGCCGAGAGCGTGGATCCCGGTCATGTCCCGGATGTCCTCGCGCAGTAGCTGATGCTGCCGCAACGCCCGCCATTTGGCCGTGAACGTGTCTGAGCGCCGGGAAAAAGGCTCAGGATGACCACCGTGTCGCCACAGCGCCTCCCAGTCCTCGGACGCCATCGGCATGGGATGAGCCAGCGGCTGTCGCGGCACCGCTTGGCGACAAAGCTCCCCCGCACTCAGAGGATGCATATGGTAGAGGAAATAACGCCCCATCAGGCTGTCGCCGCCCCGGCGATAGACATCAAGCCGCGAGGAGCCGGTCACGACCATCCGCACCCGCCCTTCGTACGTGTCAAAAAAGCCCTTGAGAAATTGCTTCCAATGCCGGTACTTGTGCAACTCGTCAAAAACCAGCACAGGGGGCCGCGCCGCAAGCACATCCAGTCGGGACGCTTCCGCCACGGCGGCGGGGCCGGCAAGAATCAGTCGACGGTGGTCTTCATTGTCCCAGGTCAGGTAGACATCGGCCAACTGACGGCAGGTGGTAGTCTTGCCCACTTGCCGCGAACCGGCAACAAAGGCCATCTGACGGTTCTGCGCGAGATGGTCCGTCAAGATGTTGTCGTAGATCCTGGGAATCAGCTTCATGGTGATAAAAATAGACAGCATTGCGGAATAATCAAGATAATTCCGCAATGTCATCAATATTTATCATGACCAGAGGCGTGCCGCCCGCTTGCCAGCTAGTCGTCGAGGCGGTCGAAGAAGTCCATGGTCAGGACGTTGTCGATGACCTCGATGTCATGCCCGGGAAGGATGACGAACTCGCTGGCGCCGATGGCGGAGCCGTTGCCGCTCCAGTCGTAGGTGTAGCCGAAGCCCGTGAAGGGATAGTCGGCTCCGCCCGTGTATGAATTGGCCATCTTCCAGTCGTAATGCTTGGTGATCCACGGGTTGGCGATGTCGACTTGTCCGTAACTGCGCGCAAGCTGGGCCTCGAAATCGTCGACTTCCGGATCCGGGGCGGGGCGGAAGAGCGCCTCCGGCGGCGCCCACAGGATCAGGAAGCGGGTCTTCCGGGTGGTGGTGCCGTCCGCCGGCTGCAGGCCGAGCTTCTGCGCCAGGGCGAGGCGATTGTTCATTTCCTGGTTGAGCGGGAACTTGTGCTTGAGCATGTAGTCGACCATCTGGCCGTAGGGGGCGACATACATGAAGTAGCCGAGGCTCAGGTCGTCCGCCGGGGAGAAGTTGCCGACGATGTTGCCGGGCTGGAGTCCGGCCCAATAGTCGCCGGTCCAGACGATCACCTTCACCCGGCCGGTGGCGTCCCAGATCAAGGCGGGATCGTCGTTGTCGGGGGTCAGTGCCTTGAGGTCGCGCGAGATCTCGTGAAATTCCCGCACGGCGGCATCCGCGACGGCGTCATCGAAGGCGGCCGCCAGCTCGTCGCCGGTGAGATCGGGCTGGCGCGCGCAGATGCCGATCTTGTTCCTGAGGATGAATTGCCCGGTGGGGATTTCCCCCACCTTGAGGCGAGGCGGCGTGAACGTGAAGGCGTGGGTGGCATTGCCGTCCGCATCCTCGCCGACGACAAAATCGCTGACCCGACAGCTCCGGTAGCCGGGAACCTCGGGAACGCCTTGCTTGGTAGAGGTATATTCAATCTGGACCTTCGGCTTCTGTGGCCCGCAGAGGATGGCGGAAACCGCGTACGTGTCGTTTTCCTGCGGCACCAGGTTGAACACATACGGATGGCAGAGGTAAAGGGTCGCCTCGCAGTCGATCCCGTCAACCGTCAGCCGACTGATCTTCAGATCCTCGACCGCGCTGGCCGAACCGTTCGCAAGTTCGGTGCTGATCAATTTCCCCTTGAGCGCCTTCTGATCGTAAAGCTTGACGGCCTGGCGCCAGGTGAGCGTGATGCTGGTCTCGGTGCTTGCCGCGACCGCCAGTGAGGACGTGGCGAGCTGGCCGGAGACGGGGTCACGGTATTCCGCCACGGCGTCCGACGCCCGGGAAAAGAGGGGGGGCGCGGCGAAGTCGTCCGCCTGCAACGTGAACGACTCACCGATCCCGAAGAAGAGAGTCCTGGCCTGGAGCGGATGGCCCGCCAAGGCCGCGGCGGCAACCAGCCCCAGCGCCATCCATTTCAACCGGCATCGTCGCATGGGATCCTCCTGGTTGTTTCCTTGCACCTCGTTCGCGCCAGCAACCGAGCCGCCAATGGCCTTAAGATACGCACCAAGCGCGGCATCGCCAAGCCCGCAGAAACGCCGCACCCCGGTGCGCGTCATGGCCACGCCAGCCGGATCATCCTGCGGCCGGGGCTTGACCGGCACGGAATCTGCAACATCCGCGCTATGCTTCCCGCCTCGCCCGGCCCGAGAGGGCGGCGCGGGCGAGGGCGACGAGCAGGGCGAAGACAGCGGCGAAGGCGAGGAAGGCGATCCAGGCCGGGTGCTCGCGCAGGGAGACCGTCGGCGTGGCGGCGAAGCTCACCTCGATGGGGGCGTCGGCATTGACCTGGAGGGGACGGTGGAAGCGCACCAGGCGCCCGCCCTCGGGAATGCTCAGGTCGAGGGGCTGGGGCACGGCCGCGGCCGCTTGCTGCTGGAGGAAGATCTTGTCCGAGATCTGCTGCAGGTTGCGCACCTCGGCCCCGCCCAGCTGCTGGACCAGGTCGTTGGCCTGCTGCGGCGATGGCGCCTGTGGTTCGTCGACCTGCTGCTGCTGGACCGGGGCGGGCGCCTCGGGCACAATGCGCCCCTTGCCTGCCGCAGCCTTGCCGCCGCTGCGGCGGCTGGCAAAGGCCGAGACGCTCTGGTCGCGCTGATGCGCGATCCACTGCCCCTGGATGTCCGCGTTCAGGGCCTTGTCGGTCAGCGCCAGGTTGTAGGCGCTCTGGAACATCTCGTTGGCCGTCTCCTGGTCGCCGACCGCCATCTTGCGGTTGGCCTCCTGGAGCAGCTGGCGGGCCTGCTGGCGGTTGCGGACGGTCGCCTCGCGCGAGACCTGGTCGTACTCGTGCAGGTCCATCGCCAGGAAGCGGATGAAGGAGTCGTCGAGGTAGTCGAGGGTGCCGCCGAAGCGGTCGTAGCGGAAGTCGGGCGGCAGGTAGAGCCGCCAGGTGACGTCGCGCAGGGCGGAATCGAAGACCGGCCCCTGGTAGCGCTGCTGGCGCGCCGACCAGTCGGCACCCTGGGGCTGGGAATAGACGAAGCGGATGGCCTGGGCACGCAGGCCGCTGCCGCTGGCCTGGCGCAGCGGGATGAGCAGGCGTCCGCCCTCGCGGGCGACCTCCACCGGCTGCTCGTCGATCAGCACCGACCAGAGGGCGGCCCCAGCGGGCAGGGTCATGCGCAGGAAGGTCTCGTTGCCGTTCTGCAGGCGCAGCGTGCCGTGGGTGATCAGGCGGCCGTCGCCGGAGACCGTGGAGACCAGGTCGAGGCCCTCGATGCGGGCGGG
>CAZBDL010000272.1:0-5425 GCA_964490525.1 uncultured Victivallales bacterium
ATCCCCGTCGCGTCGCGGCCCACGGCCCCGGTCGTTCCGTCCGCCCCGCCGATCACGACCACCATCGCGACGCCCCCCGCCCCGACGGTCGTCCGTCCGGAACTGGCTAGGCGCAGGCTCGTCACGCCGGTTTCCCGGCGGCGCGGTCTCGTCATCGTCGCCATCTCCGCCAGACGGCGCACCCTCTTCGGCACGACGCCCCTTGCGCTCGTAGCCATCGACGTCAATGTGGAAGTTCTTGCAATCCGGATCATTGCGCTGCAGCATGCGGTTGAGCAAGAGAAGCAGGCTGTTGAGGGTCTGGCCCTTGCGGCCGATGATGCGGCCGGCATCCTCGGAGAAGACGGTGAGCAGGAGCTTGCCGTCCTTCTCGTCGCCCTTCACGGAAGCCTTCAGCCCGAGATAGTCGAGCATGGTGCCGAGGGTGGTGGTGGCCTTGTCGAGGCGTTCACGATTGGTCGGGGTTGCCGTCATGAGGTGATCTCCTGTCGCTGTCTGGCCGCCGATCACGTGGAGGCGGCCCGGGTTTTGCCCGTCGGCGCCTTGCCGGACGGGGCAGGTTCGTGGTCCGGCCGCCGCTGCTGGTGGAGGAGCTGGGCGATGCCGATGGCCTGGCTCACGGTCCAGTAGAGGGTCAACCCCCCAGGGAACGCGTTGTAGAACATGACGGTCATGACCAGGGGCATGAACATCATCATCTTCTGCTGGGCCGGATCGGCGGCGGACGGGGTGAGTTTCTGCTGGAGCAACATCGAGGCGCCCCAGGCGAGCATGAGGGGATTGATCGGCACGTCGGCGAAGCCGAGCGGGAGATGCCCGACGGTGTCGGGCAGGGTGAGATCCCGGATCCAGAGGAAGCCGGCATGGCGCAGCTCGATGGCCCCGGTGAGGGTGCCATACAAGGCAAAGAACACCGGCATCTGGAGGAGGATGGGGAGGCAGCCGCCGAACGGATTGACGCCGTGCTCGCGGTACAGCTTCATCGTTTCGGCGCTGAGCCTCTGCTGGTCCTTGGCGTACTTGCTGCGGAGCTCCTTGATCATGGGTTGGATGGCCTGCATCTTGCGCATGGAGAGATTGGCCCGATGGGTGGCGGGCCAGAAAGCGACCTTGACGATGACGGTGAGGAGGATGATGGCGAGGCCATAGCTGCCGCACCATGCCTTGAGCCAGATCAGGGCGACGGCAAGCTGCCGGGATATCCAGCTCATCCACCACCATGACAGCCGCATGACCTGCGGCACGGTCGGAGACAGCTCGCGCAGGCGGGCGATCTCCTGGGGACCGGCATACCAGGTGTACGCCCCGTTCCATGCCGCCCCAGGGGCGATGGCGAGATCCTTCTCCAGGCCGGCCGCCCCCATGCGGAACGGGGCCTCCTGGGGCTTGGTCTCCGGGTGCGTCGGCAAGGGCTCGGCGGAAAGCCGGTTGCCCGCCGGGAAGCCATCATCCGGGATCAGCAGGCAGGCAAAGTACTTGTTGACCGCACCGATCCAACGAACCGGGTTCTCCTGGAATTCGGAGAATCCCTTGGGCACCTTCGCCTCGGCGCTGCCAAACCAGGACGCCATGAATCCGGGCCGCGCGACCTCGCGGTACGAGACATGGTCCTTGGCGGTGTCGCGGAGGCAATAGACACTACTCTGGAGCTCGCGGAAAACCTTGTCGCCGGCAACAAGGCTGATCGGGCCGATGCCACCGGCATCGACCCAAAGCTCCGGGAAGGAAAGCATGCCGGAGCCGAGATTCTCCAGCGCCACCTCGTATCGCACCCGATAGTCTTCGCTCAGTTCCCAGGTCTGCTTCAGGCGGAAGCGGGCATGGTCCGAGGATCGCGCCAGTTCCCGTCGCAGGCTGACCCGTCGACCATCCTGTGCCACGATCTCGCGTGAGAGAACCTGCCACGGCTCTTTGCCGACAATGGCCAGAGGGCCATTGCCCTCGGCCGACGCCTCGCCAAGGACGACCGGCGCGCTCATGTCCGCCTTCAGATGATGCTTGAGGACGACGCCGTCGATGCATCCACGCTGGAGATCCACCGTCACCCGGCACAACTCGTTCTCAAGCTGCACGGGCGGCATCTCGGGAAGCGCCTCCGCCTGCGATGGCGGCAAGGGGGCGGCCACTGACTCCGGGGCCACAGGAAGATCCGTCGCCGCTGGAGCGAAGGTCTTCTCCGCCCCCTCCCCGGAATCAGACGGGGACACCGTCGGAACCGTTGCCGCCACCGGAGCGGGCGGCTTTGGGGCAGGCTGCGTCTTCCAGACATAGACCTGCCAGCCGATCAGCAGGAGGATGCAAACAGCAATGCCGACCATGGCTTCACGGTCGATCATGCGCGGCTCGTTCTGAGTCATCATGGCCGTCTCCCGGTCGATGCCCGCGGCGGCACCGGATCAAAGCCCCCAGCGCAGAACGGCTGGCAACGCGCCAGCCGCCACAGGGCCAAGGTCATGCCACGCCCCAGACCATGGACGCGCAGGGCCGTCTCGGCGTATTCCGAACAGGAGGGGTGAAACCGGCAGGACGGCGGTAGCCATGGCGAAAGGCAGCGGCGATAGCCACGAACCGCGATGATGGCCGGGGTCGCCCAGGTCATGCCAAATCCCCTTCGCCCCGCCAATGTCCGGCGTGCGCCAGCACCCGGATCAGGTCCCGCTGCACGGCATGCACCCCCTGCCCCTTCAGCGACTGCCGCGGAATCAGCCCCAGATGGACCGGGGCGATGCCGTTGCTGAGCAGGCGGAAGGACTCCTTCAGCAGGCGCCGGGCCCGATTCCGCTCGACCGCCTTATTGCTGTAGCGCTTTCCACATATGATGCCGCACCGCAGGGTGCCGTCCTCGCTTGGGGCCGTGATCAAGACCAGGTGCCGCCCGGCATGCTTCTGCCCGTGCTCCCGCAAATGCCGGAATTCCGCGCCGAGGCGAAGCATGCCGCCCGGCTTCAGCTTGGCCATGCCGATCTGCATGGGGCGGGGGGGACGACCACGTCCGGGATGGACGGGAGAACTCATGTCCAAACCGCATCCGCACAGCCGACCCGGATCCCGCAACGGCGCCCCCGGGGCTTCAAACGGTGAGGCGCTTCCGGCCCTTGGCGCGCCGTCGGCTCAGCACCGCCCGGCCATGCCGGTCGGCCATGCGGGCGCGAAACCCATGGACACGCTTGCGTTTCCTATTCGACGGCTGGAACGTTCGTTTCATCCTGCTGCTTCCTTGGCTTGGTTGCCGTGACGCCTTGCCGCCCATCCCCCTGGCGGCTGCGGCTCCCTGCCGCGGCGCCGATTCCATGCATCCGGGGCGGCCAGTTCACCGGCCACGATTAAAGCGGACACCTAACATAGCACCTCCGCCACGGCGCGCAAGGCGACCTGGGAAGTTTTTTCAGGTCCGGAGCCGCCGGTATCGGCTGCGGCGATGGGCCAGGCGCTCGCCGTCTCCGTCCAGCACCTGCTCCTGATACTCGCGGAAATTGCCCCCGAACCAGCGCACCCGCCCATTGCCCTCAAAGGCCAGCAGATGGGTGCAAACCCGGTCGAGGAAGAAGCGGTCATGGCTGGTGATCAGGGCGCATCCCGAGAAGTCCATCAGGGCCTCCTCGAGGACGCGCATGGTATCGACGTCAAGGTCGTTGGTCGGCTCGTCGAGCAGCAGGACATTGCCGCCGGAGCGGAGCAACTTGGCAAGGTGGACGCGGTTACGCTCGCCACCGGAAAGCTCGCCGACCTTCTTCTGCTGCTGGGGGCCGCGGAAGTTGAAGCGGGCCAGGTAGGCGCGCGAGGCGATGGCGCGTCCGCCGAGGCAGATCTCCTCCTCGCCGCCGACAACCTCCGCGAAGACGGTCTTGCGGTCATCGAGCCGGTCGCGGTGCTGGTCGACGTGGGCGAGGACCACGGTCTCGCCGATCTCGATGGATCCGGCGTCGGGCCGCTCCTCGCCGGTGATCAGCCGGAAGAGGGTGGTCTTGCCGGCGCCATTTGGGCCGACAACGCCGACCATCGCCCCGCGCGGCAGGTCGAAGGCGACGTCGCGCATCAGCTCCAGGTCGCCATAGCGCTTGGCCACGCCCTGCATGCGCACCACCCGCTCGCCGAGCCGGGGGCCAGGGGGAATCTGGATGACGATGTCGTCCTTGCGGATCTCGAAGCTGCGGGCGGCCTGCTCCTCGTAGCGGTCGATGCGCGCCTGGTTGCGCTGTCCGCGCCCCTTCACCGCCAGGTTGATCCAGGCCAGCTCGCGGGCCAGCAGCCGCTGCCGCTCGGTCTCCCGCTTCTCGGACAGCCGCAGCCGCTCGCGCTTCTGCCCGAGCCAGCTCGAGTAGTTGCCCTCGTAAGGGATGCCGCGTCCGTTCTCCAGCTCGAGGATCCACTTGGTGATGTTGTCGAGAAAATAGCGGTCATGGGTGACGATGATCACCGTACCGTGATATTCACGCAAGGTCTGCTCGAGCCAGGCCACCGTCTCCGCGTCGAGGTGGTTGGTCGGCTCGTCCAGGAGCAGCAGATCGGGCTTCTCGAGGAGGGCCTTGCACAGGGCCACGCGACGGCGCTCGCCGCCCGAGAGGGTGCGCACGTCGGCGTCGTCCGGCGGCAGCATCAGGGCATCCGAGGCCATGTCCAGGAGGCGATCCATCTCCCAGCCCTCAAGCAGGTCGATCTTCTCCTGGATGTCGCCCATCTCCTGCATCAGGGCGTCCTGCTCGGGCGGGGCGAGCTTCTCGCCAAGCCGGGAGGCGATGGCGTCGTAGCGGTCGACCAAGGACTGGATGCGCTTCAGCCCCTCCTCGAGGTTGCCGCGCACCGTCTTGTCCGGATTGAGCTGCGGCTCCTGCGGGACGTAGGTCACGCGCATGCCCGGGACAAGGCTGGCGGTGCCGGTGAACTCCTGGTCGATCCCGGCCATGATGCGCAGCAGCGTCGACTTGCCCGAGCCGTTCTCGCCGACGATGCCGATCTTCGCCCCATAGAAGAAGGAGAGGTTGATGCCCTCGAGGACCCGGCGCTCGCCGAAGCTCCGGCAGACGTCCTGCATGTGGTAGATGAAATGCGGCGGCATCGGCGAGCTCCCGGCGGTCGAGGATGGTCGGCCACGGGAACGGAAAACGCATCCAATTCCCGGACAACATGTAGCGCATGAAGAGGCGGCGCTGAATATAGACCGGCGCGTGTCATTGTCAATCGCGGTTGCGTCCTGGCGCACGCCGCATGGACGCCGACGGGGCAGGCGATGCCCTCCCCGGGATGGGCACAATGATGTCCCTGGCTTGAGTCATTCAGCCTTGCCCTTGCCGCGCAGCGGAGAAGGGGGCATGGCAGGTTGCACGAACCAAGGAGGCTTCGGAATCATCGTGGTCATCAACTGGCGGCGGCGAAGCCGATGCAATCGGTGGTGATCCAACCGTAATGGGTCAGTCTTGTGTGGGCG
>CAZBDL010000273.1:0-5416 GCA_964490525.1 uncultured Victivallales bacterium
GGCGGCAAGGATTAGGGCTCTAAGTGCTCCGGGACATAAGTTCGGTGACATATGTGCTTATCGTCCTCGTGCTCGTCCTCGTCGTCGTCCTCGATTATTCTTCAGAGTTTTCGAGGACGAGGACCGTCCCGAGACGTCGTCGTGCTCGGGACTGAGGACGAGGACGATTCGCAAATACATCAGCAAATTTACGAACAAGACCACTTAGCCCATTGCCGGCAGGGGCCGAAGACAGCCTCAATCCAATCGTGCCGCA
The DNA here is from genome assembly GCA_964490525.1 of uncultured Victivallales bacterium. Classification (GTDB taxonomy): domain Bacteria; phylum Verrucomicrobiota; class Lentisphaeria; order Victivallales; family CAZBDL01; genus CAZBDL01. Next base: position 257 of record CAZBDL010000273.1, read on the forward strand.
ACATCGGCAGAAGTGTTTCTGCCACCCCTCCAGGGTGGGACGGGGTGGGGGTTGTTTCCCGGGGTTTCGCTGCGCTCAACCCCGGGCTAATGTCTGTAACCCCTCCGGGGTATTTGAGGAACGATCCGGTTCGCCTGGCCAACCCCGGGCTAATGCCTGCAACCCCTCCGGGGTACTCAGGCCACGTGCACAGCGGGTTGCGGATCGTCGAACAGTCGCCTTGACGCCAGGAAAGGACGATCAACGTCCAGATGAAACAACGAGTTCATTGGGCGTTTTCTTCCCTGTCTACGGCTGGCGGGCATGGCGCAGCTTGCGGCAGGCGGGGCACATGAAGATCTCCAGGCCCAGCACGGTCGCGGTCTCGGCCAGGCGCGAGATGACCACCTCGTCGCCTTCGGAAAGCGGAATTTGCCGGGGATCGTTGTCCGCCACCAGCACCGCCGGTCCCCGCGTCAGGCGCACCCGGATGGTGGTGTCCTCCGGCAGGACGAGATGGTTGGTGACCTCGGTGCTGTTGCTGAAGGCCAGGCCGATTCCCGCCCGGAAGATGCTGTGGGTGATGCTTCGGTAGTAGGCGGTGCTGCCGTGCACGGTGGCCACGCCGACGCCGTCGCCCACGATCTCGTGCCCGTACGCCCGGTCATCGATCAGCACCCGGTAGCGAATGGCCGTGACCGGATTGGCATGGTGGATGAAGACATCGTTCATCGCGACCAGGCTTTGCCCATGGGCGGTCCCGGCAAGCTTCATCAGGACCTGGCGGCTCAGGCTGCCGTCGAGCAGTCGACGGAACTGCCCCTCGTAGCAGGCGTGCTCCGGGCACAGCTTGGCGACACGGCAATCCCGCACCGGGAATTTTGGGACGCCCGGGAAGTCCCGCTCCGCTCCGAGGAGGGCCCCGTCGCCGCCATAGGTCACGACCACGTCGGGGTTGCCGACCGCGGCCACGGTACAACCGGCCGCCGCCAGTGCGGGCAGCAGGTCCTCGGTCCCGTTTCCATAGAGGCGCACGTTCATGGCGTCGATCCCTTGTGCCGACGTCCCGCCGCCACGGCCGCATAGAGCACGACCGCCGCGCAGTTGCCGACGTTGATGGAGGTCTTCCGGCCAAGCATGGGCAGCCCTACTATACCGTCGCAGGCAGCGATTGTCGCCGCCTCCAGCCCGAGGGCCTCGTTGCCGAAGACCAAGGCGAGCGGAAAGGCATAGGGAAAGTCCCAGGCGTCGACCGCGTCCGCCGCCTCCTCCACCGCCAGCACTTGCCGAACCCCCTCCGCCCGGAGGGCCCGAATGGCCTCGCGCGCATCGGGAAAGCTTCGGCAGGGAACTAGGGCATCCGCCCCCATCGCCGTCTTGGCGAGCTTGGGGTGTGGCGGCGCCGGGGTGTAGCCGCAGGCCAGGATCCCGCTGGCCCCCACCGCCTCCGCCAGACGGAAGATGTTGCCGGTGTTGTGCGCGCTGCGCAGGCGGTCAAGCACAATGTGGATGTCGCACGGGGCCATCGCCAAGATCCTTGGTCTCGGCGCAATCTACCGGCATTCCTCCCCCGGCGCAACGGCAGGCAGGATTCCCGGAAGGGATCTGCCCCGAACGGCGGTGTTCCTGCGGGGGTGGATCGTCCCGGCGGCATGGTCGCTTGTCTTCGCGGGAACTTGGACGAAACTACATGGCCATCAGGGAGCCATCATCATGCCGGACAATGCGACCGCTCACGACATCCCGCCCGTCGGCCCAGGCCATGGCCATGACTGGCAGGAACGGACCATCCTGCTGCTGGGGGAAAGGACGGTGGCACGGTTTGCCGCCGCGCATGTCCTGGTCGTCGGGCTGGGCGGGGTCGGCTCCTGGGCCGCCGAATTCCTGTGCCGCGCGGGAATCGGCCGCCTCACCCTGGTCGACGGCGACCGGATCGCCGACGGCAACCGCAACCGCCAGCTTCCCGCTTTGCCCGGGACTGTTGGCCAGCCCAAGGCCGAGGCCATGGCCGCACGGCTGCGCGCGGTCAATCCTGCCGCGCAGGTCGTGCCCCTTGCCGAGTTCCTGCGCGACGACCGCTTGCGCGAGGTGCTCGCGGCCTACCCCTACGATCATGTCGTCGACGCCATCGACGCGTTGTCCCCGAAGGTCTTTCTCCTGGCGATCTGCCGCGAGCTGGGTATGCCCGTGGTCAGTGCCATGGGCGCGGGCGGCAAGCTCGATCCCACCCAGATCCGCATCGCCGACCTGGATAAATCCAACCACTGCCCCCTCGCCCGCATGGTCCGCAAGCGACTCCACCGTCTTGGCATCCGCCAAGGCATTGACGTCGTCTTCTCCCCCGAGCCCGTCCAGGGCGGCATCCTGCGCCTGACCGACGACGAAGGCCGCGAACGCTCCGTCCTCGGCTCCGTCTCCACGGTCCCGGCCGCCTTTGGCGCCGCCTGCGCCTCGGTGGTCCTGCGCAACCTTGCCCGTCCGGACGCCCCTGTGAATTCCCTGGACAAAGGATGATTTTCCCGCCGGAGCCGATATTGACCTTGCCCCGGCCGCCCGTATAGTTGACGGCGGGAGTTTGCGCCAATCGGGTTTGACATGATTTTGCGTGCATCCGGCCTAAGAAATCTCGCGGGGAGGCGTCATAGGGGATGAACGCGATGGCTGACAGCGGGCCCGACGGGTCCCCGGCGCGCGGGAAGAGGGCCGATGCGATGGGCGAGGTCACGGCGATCGTCGCGGCGCACGAGGCGCCCCTGCTGCGCTATGCCGTCCGCCTGCTGAAGGACGAGGAGCATGCGCGGGACGTGGTCCAGGAGACGTTTGTGCGGATGGTCCACCATGACCGTTCGGGAACCCTGGCAAAAGTTGCCAACCGCACGGCCTGGCTCTACCGGGTGGCGCGGAACCTGTGCCTGGACCGCCTGCGCGCGGCGAAGCGGCGGATGGAGGTCTCGCTGGACGAGCTGCCGGCGGAGGGAGGCGGCACCAGCCTGCACGAGCAACTGGCGGGCGACGACCGGGACCGTCCGGATGTGATGGCTCAACGGAGGGACGAGATGGAGCAGGTGCGGCGTCAGATCATGGCCCTGGATCCCCGCTCGCGCGAGGTCCTCCTGCTGAAGGTCGACCAGGAGCGCAGCTACCAGGAGATTGCCGAGATCATGGGGCTCACCGTGGGCAATGTCGGGTTCATCCTCCACCAGGCGATGAAGAAGCTGGCGCGGGGCATGGCGACGATGCCGCCGCCAGCGCGGGAGGCACGGCCATGAAGGCGGGCATGTGGGACAGGCTGACGGGCGGGACTTGCCGGCAATGCGACCGGTGGCTGACCGACGCCCTGGCGGGCGAGCTCGATCCGGCGCGCCAGGCCGGGCTGGACGCCCATCTGGCGGCGTGCGCGGCCTGCCGTGCGAAATTCGCAGAACGCCGCCGCACCTGGGACCTGACCCTCCAGGCGCTGCGCGCGGATGCCGCGCCGCCGTCCCTGCCCGCGACCGCCCATGAGGCCATCCGCGAGGCGATGTCCGCCGACCTGCCGCCATCGCCCCCGCCCCCCGCTCCCGGGCGCAGCCGCGACATCAAGTTCATGTGGATGGAGATCGCCGCCAGCGTCGCGATCGTCGGCATGATCGGCATGATCGGTACGATGGCGTATCGCAGCATGCATCGAATTGAATGCTTAGGGAGCGTTGACACGTATCCATCCTTCCGCGAGAAGTCGGTCGCGCATCTGGGCGCGATGGATTTGACGAACCAGTGCGCCCCCGCCTGTGCCGCGCCCGAGTCGGTGTTCCTGGAGATCGACGGGGAGGACGTCTTTGCGGACGACGAGGCCTCCGAGTTGATGGATTCCTGGGACGAGGTCGGCGACAAAATTCAACGTTCTCGTCGGGCCGTCAAGAGCTACGGCGGCAGCATGGCCCGGAAAGAAGCGATACGGGACGACGTTCTGGCCGAGTCCGCCGTCGTTGGCGGCGAGAGGCAAAACGAAGACCGAAGGCGGGCGGTGGCGGGGCCCGCCAAGCCTTCCGCCCAGACCTCGGTTCCGACGGATGCCGATGACGGCTACACCTTCGGGTTCGAGGCAGCACCCTCGTCGCCGCCCCTTCAGGCCGCCCGGTCGCGGGAACTGTCCGGACGCGAGGCAGAGTCCGGGGCGGGAGAGATGGTCTTCTTCGACGCCCCGGCACCTGGCGCTGCGGGGATCGCGGCGGATGCCCCCATGGCGAGCGCCCCGGCCGCCGCGCCCGCACCCAGGCCCCTGGCGGTGCCGTCCGCGCCCCCCCCGCCGCCGCCGCCGCCCCGCGAGGAGGCCGAGGAATCGAAAAGCCTGGACTTGCTGTTCTCCTCCCGCTCGGAGCTGGCTTCTTCCAGCCCCGTTGCGCCGCCGATGACCATCGCTTCGCCACGCGAAGACGATGGGAGAGATAGGGCGAGATCCCTTGATTCCGAAGGGAATGATGACCTCAAGAAGAAGCAGGATGCCGGACAGGGACCTGTCTTCAAGGGCCGTAGCAGTAGCGGAAGCAGGCGCGCGGCGTTGGCCAGGAAAGCCCCGGCGGCGGAAGCCGAGAAAGATCGGGTGCTGGGAGAAAAGTTTGCCTTGCTGGAGGTGCGGTATCAGAAGATCAAGAAAGAGATGGATGAAATTTCCGCCGTTGACGCTTCGGTAGTCGAAAAATTGTCGTCGCTCCCGGAGGATGCGCCCCTTGAAGATCGATATGCTGCCCTCGAACAAGATTATAATGAGGTGAGAAAGGAATTGGACGCGGTGTTAATTCCTGGCGGAGATGCCGCCCCCATGCCGCCGCCGTTGTCGGAGACGACATTCGAGGTTGACGCGGCGATGTGGCGGCTGCTGGGGGGTGGCGCGGGCGAAGTTCGCAACTATTTGGTGGGGAAGGGGGTTCATATCGATGAGGGCACGGATGTGGTGCGCTACGACGCGGTGGCGGGGCGGCTGACGGTGCGCCACCGGGAGGGCGACGCGGCGGCGCTGGAGGGCGTCATCGCGACGGTGCGGGCAACGGCGGAGGCGCAGCGCGAACTTCGCCACGGGCTGCCGTTCATCCGGACCGAGGTCAATCCGACGTCGACCTTCTCGATTGACGTGGACACGGCGTCGTACGCGCTGGCGCGGCGCTACCTGCGGCAGGGGCAGCGTCCGCCGCCGGAGCGGGT
>CAZBDL010000274.1:0-5397 GCA_964490525.1 uncultured Victivallales bacterium
CCAGAGGCTGGCGGCATATCAGGCGGCAAGGCCATGAGAAACCTTTGGCTCGGCAATGTTGTGGTGCGTGCGGCCTGGTTGGTCGCCGCCGTTTCCCTGGCCGCCGCCCCCGCCCAGGTCCCGGAGGCGGTTCCCGAGGTGGTCGGCGGCGTGCTCCTGGTGACGCCCAGGAGCAACCCCGATCCCGCCCAACTCGGAGTGGTGGAGAGCTACCGCGAGTCCGTCGCGCTGGAGCGCGAGATCACCCGGATGTATCAGGAGATCCGGGCGGCCAAGCTGTCCCTGATCCAGCGTCAGCGGCTGGATGTCTCAATGCAGCAGACCCTGGTGCCCATCTCCCAGCGCGCCGACGTCGACGCCGAGATCCTCGCCCGGAAGGCAGCCAGTAGCGAGGACGTCACCCGCTATCAGGAGGCCCTTGCCCGGTTGATGCGCGAGAACGACGCCATCCTCGGCAATTGCGAGCAGATGCTCGCCTCCCTCGTGCCCGAGCAGCAGGCGCAGCAGGAGCAGCACCTCGCCGAGGAGCGCGACGCGCTCGCGGAAATGGCCCGGGATGCCGACCGGCTCCCGCCTCCCGAGAACCTGCCCGAGAAGCGTCCGTCCGCCGAATCGCCCGTCTCGCCGGAAATGGTCGCGGACATGGCGGCCCAGGCCGAGGAGAAGATGGATGATGCCCGGCAGTCCCTCGACCAGGCCCTGGCGGAGATCCAGCAGGCGATTGCCAAGGTCGAGGCCAAGGTCGAGGAGGCGTTGGCCGAGGACGTGACGGAGAAGGGGGAGACGGATGAAACGGCCGGGCAGGAGGCGTTGGTCGCGGCCCTGGACGAGGCGAAGACCGCCGTCGCCGAAGCCGTCAGCGCGGTTGAAGCCAAGCACGAGAAGATGGCGGAGAAGGTTGCCCAGGCCCGGCAGGCCCTGGCCAAGGTTGCCGAGGCCCTGGCCGAGACGGTCGAGGCGGAGGCGGCGCTGAAGATGGCCGCCGAGGAGGCGCCCCGGGCCCATGCCGCCGAAGCCGTGGCGAACATCGCCCAGGCCAACGAGGACCTGGCCGCCGCCGCCCAGATGATCCTGACGGCCGCGAAGATGCAGGACTTGCTCGACGGCAAGCTCTCCCGGGACCAGGAGATCGCCCAGCAGCAGGTGCTCGGCGAACTCGCCCGGGCCGAGTCCGGACAGTATCTCGACATGACCCGGCAGATGCGGGGGGAGGATTTCCATGTCCCCCCCCATCAGGTCGAGCGGAACGCGCTGCCGCCCCCCATCAAGGACCATTTTCGGAACGTCGGCGGACGCAAGATCGTCAGCCGCGGCGGAACCCCGGCCGTCTGGTTCTACGTCGGCGACTGGTACTTGCTTGGCCCCTACGACAACGCCGGGCGGATGAACCTCCAGAAGGTGTTTCCGCCCGAGTCCCTGATCGACCTTGACGCCAACTATCCGGGCAAGCATGGCGAGATGCTGAAGTGGGGCTATGACTCGTTCGCCCAGCCGATGATCTGGCCGGGCGCCCCCTCGGAATACGCCATCTACTACGGATACACCGAGCTCCATGCGGACGAGGACATGGAGGTCTGGGTCGCGGTCGGCAGCGACGACCGCTCCGACCTCTGGATCAACGACCTGCCCGTCTGGCACAGCAGCAACCAACTCAAGTCATGGGACATCGGCGAGGGATACCGCAAGGTTCACCTGCGCAAGGGCGTCAACAAGATCCTCTTCCGCCTCGAGAACGGTTGGCATGCCCTGGGCTTCTCGCTGCTGGTCAATACCTTCAGTCCCTAGGCCAGGCCAACGGCGCGCCGCGCCTGGGCGAGGGTGTCGGCGGCGACTGCGCGGGCCCGGGCGGCGCCCTCGGCCAGGATGCGGTCGACCAGGCCGGGATCGGCGAGCAGTTCGTCGCGACGGGCGCGGAACGGGCGGAAGTGCTCCCAGTAGGCCTCGAAGAGGGCCTGCTTGGCATGGCCGTAGCCGAAGTTGCCGGCGCGGTACTTGGCGGCCATCTCCGCCTGCTCCTCCGGTGAGGCCATCAGCCGGTACAGGGCGAAGACGTTGCAGGTCTCCGGATCCTTGGGATCCTCCAGGCCCTTGCAGTCGGTGACGACGGCCATGATCTTCTTGCGCATGGCCTTCTCGGGGCCGAAGATCTCAATGGTGTTGCCGTAGGTCTTGGACATCTTCTGGCCGTCGGTCCCGGGCACGACCGCAACGTCCTCGCGGATGCGGGGCTCGGGCAGGACGAAGACCTCGCCATAGATGTGGTTGAACCGTTGGGCGATGTCGCGGGTGACCTCGACGTGCTGCTTCTGGTCGCGTCCGACCGGGACGACATGGGACTTGTAGATGAGGATGTCGGCGGCCATCAGGACCGGATAGGCGAAGAGCCCGAAGTTCGGGGCGATGCCCTTGGCGGTCTTGTCCTTGAAGCTGTGGCAGCGCTCGAGCAACCCCATTGGGGTGACGCAGCCGAGGAGCCAGGTCAGTTCGGCAATCTGGGGAACCTCGGAATGGCGGAAGAAGACGGTGCGCTCCGGATCGAGACCGCAGGCCAGGAAGTCGACGGCGACATGGCGGATGCGCTCGCGCAGGAGGGCGGGGTCTGGCGAGGTGGTCAAGGCATGCAGGTCGGCAATGAATAGGAAGGCATCGCCCTGCGTCTGCAGTTCGATGGCCGGCCGCATCATCGCAAAGTAGTTGCCGAGATGAAGCTCGCCTGAAGGCTGAATGCCGGAGAGGATGCGCATAGGGAGTGGGGAGTGGGGAGTGAGGAGCTTGCAGGGCGTGGTGGGGAGTGGAATGCCGATGTGTTTATGATTTCGAATTTCGAATTTTGGATTTCCCCGCGAAGCGGGGCAGGGCGTCACCACATGGCTCGGAGGTCCTGCATGTTCTTGAGCTGTTCACGGGCCAGCTTGATGCACTTGTCGTTGGGGTCGGCGTCAGGATGGCTGTCGAGGAACTCCTGCCAGATCGCGATATGGACGTCGATTTCCGCCGCACTGTTCCAGGGCAGCTTGGCCACCTTGGCCTTGATGCCGCGGAACTCGTCGTCGTAGGGCGACCAGAGCTGGGCCGCCTCCTGACGGGCGGTGGTGGCCGGATCCTTGGGCTTAGATTTGGCGGCGGGCGGCGCCTTGCGGGACATGCGTGAGAATCCGCTCTTCATGGCCTTGGTGCCGAAGTAGATGGGAATCAGGGAGAGGACCACGGCAATGCCGATGATGATGTAGATGGTGTTGGTCTTGCGGGCCTTGATGCGGATCAGACCGGTATGGGTGACGAGCACCCCGTTGGCATCGACCACCGGCTTGGTTGCCCGCGGGTTGCCGTCGGTGGTCTTGTCCTTCGCGCCGCCGACCTTGTCGATGCCGACCGCGGTCCTGGTGGCCGTTCCTCCCTTGGGCTTGGCGGCGGCGGGGGCTCCTGGCTTCCTGCCCCCGGGCGGGGGCGGCAGGGGGCGACCGCCCTTCTTCGGGACGTACTTGCCGGGCAGGGGCTTCTTCTTGCCGCCGGGGCCGGACGCGTCGGCGTCCTTCTTCTCGTCATCCTGAATCTTGTCGCTATTCCCCGCCGTCCCGCACTCGGCGGGCTTCTGCGCCTCCCCAGGCGTCGTGTCGCCGGGCGCCGGGGTGGCGGTGTCCGTCTTGGCTTCAGGTGGGGGCGGTGTCGATGCGGCCACATCCTTGTCGTCTTTCTTGGGCAGGGACAATTCGGGGATGTGGTCGGCGGAGGCCGCCATGCCGATTCCCGGCGGCGGCGAATCGGACATGGCGGGGGCAGGCGTGGCCAAGTTGGGCTTGAGGGACAGCTCGGGAATGCCGTCCGGCGTACTGGCGGGGGTCATGGCCGTGAGGGGAGGTGCGCTGGCCGCCCCGGCAACATTTTCCGCCAGCGTCGTCCCTCCCGGGGCGGACGGGGGTGATGCTGTCGCCGGCATGCCGGGCGATGGCGGGGGCGGGGCCTTGGGCGGCGATGCCGGGGGGGAGGAAGGGAATTCGATGCGGGATTGTTCGACGGCCTTGCTGACGGTCTGCCGGAGGAACTCGGCGTCCTGCTTCTTCCTGGCTTCCTCGGCCTCGCGTTGCTGGCGTTCGAAGTGTTCCTTTTCACGGCGGAGGCGTTCTACTTCCTGTTGCCGCTTCTCTTCGGCCTCGCGTTGTCGGCGTTCGAATTCCTCGCGTTCGCGGGCCAGGCGGGCCTGCATCTCGGCTGCGGCCTGCTGGGCGGCCAGGCGGGCGGCTTCCTCAGCCATCCGCCGGGCGCGTTCGGCCTCCTCGGCGGCGAGCTTCTCGGCCTTGGCCCGTTCCTCGGCGATGCGGCGTTCGGCCTCTGCCTGCGCTTGGCGGATCTGCTCCTGGGCGAGGCGTTCGGCTTCCCGGCGGATGGCTTCCTGGCGGGCGGCCTCCTCGGTCGCCTGGCGTCGGCTCATGGCCTCCTGTTCAGCTTCGATGCGGGCCCGGCGTTCAGCCTCGAGCTGCTGCTGGAGCTGGGCAAACTGGGCGGCTTGCTGGAGGTCGGCGGAGGTCGGTGCGGCAGGCATCGATGCCGGAGCGGTGATCGTGCCTGATGGTGCCACGGCGATGCCCATGATGGTCGGCGGGGTGGTGGCGGATGGCCCTGTCGGCGGGATCGCGGGGGTGGCCCCCTTCTTCCGGAAGGTCATGCCCGTCTTCTGCATGGTCGCCCGCGGCGAGGGCGACGGGGTCGGGGGCGGGGTGGCGGCGGGACGCGCCGACGATGCTGGCGGCGCCCCGCCCTTCTTCTTGAAGGACATGCCGGTCCTTTGGACGGCCGAGCGAGTCGCGGGCGCCGGGGTGGGCGGCGTTGCCGGGGGAGGCGGCGAGGGTGGCGGTGGGGCCATCCCGCGCGGCTTGTTCATGGTAAACTTCTTGGCCGCGCCGCCTTGGGTTGGTTCCGCCTGGTTGGTTTTGGGGGGCGGCGAGGGCGGCGGCGGGGGAGAAGCAACGGGGTTGACCACTTGCGCCACGGGAATGGCGGGAGAGGGGGCGGCCGAGGCAGGGTCGGGGACGGCCGGACGGGGCTGCGTGTCCCGTTGCTTGTAGGGGGCAAACGGTCCCGTGGTGCGGGCCAGCATGTTTCCGAACCCCTTGTCCACCGCCTTGGCCACCTTGATCGGGCCACGGGGGCGGACGGAGGCCTCGCGCGGGATCGCCACGGTGGGCTCGCCATCGTCGCTGAAGGCCGCGGGATTGCCGGCTTGTCCGGCAGGACGGTTCAGCAGCATGACTCCGCCGCAGGCTGGGCAGGAGACCTGCGCCATCTCTTCCTCAAGCTCCCCGACGACGCCACAGGACTGGCAGGTGTAGTCATACATGCTTCACTGGCTCCACGTTGCGGCGAATGGCGATGCGGCAGGGTTCGCCGGCCACCTCGGCA
>CAZBDL010000275.1:0-5396 GCA_964490525.1 uncultured Victivallales bacterium
AGTTCTGGCCCCTGCCCAAGTATGGCGAGATGCTCTTCCTCTACTGAGTCAGCCCCCCCCCACGCGGTCGGCATCCCTTGCGGGGTGCCGACCGCCTTTTTTGCTTTTCCTACGCTTTGCCGGGCCCCATGGTGTCAGACCTAGTGTTTGACAGTTTCACTCAAGCTTGACAACGGCAGGATGCACGAGGACGAGCGAAGCCCAGTGCAAGGCAGGAGCCCGCTCCCGCGGGCGAACCTCTGTCTCCCGAAGAACCAGGCCGATTCCTGTCCCGGCTGGATTCGGCGGGGGTTCCGGGCTATAATACGGGCTTTTCCGAAACAGCGACCCTCCGGGCCCGGCCCGGACAACGGGAGCAGGGGCTTGCGCCGAAGACTAACGACAATGCGATGCGGCTGGACGACGGGCGCCATGGCGGCCGCATCCTGCCTGTGCCTGGCCAGCATCCTGCCCGCCGTCGGCCAGGATGCGGGACGCCGTCCTCCCCTAGCCCGAACCACCGACGCCCTCTCGACGCTGCCGCCGCCGCCACAGGCACCGGTGCAGGTCGTCACCGAGCAGGAGGAGCGCAAAAAGCCCGCCCGGAAGGAGGACGATTCGCCGTTTGGGTCGGGACTGCTCGGCCAATTTGCCCAGGGCGACATCGACGCCACGGCGGACAACCTTGAATTCGTCGGCAACAACATCATTGGCGTCGGGCATGTCGTCCTGCGCAGCCGCGACACCAAGATCACCTGCGCCAAGGCGATCGTCGACACGGTCACCCGCGACTTCGAGGCCACCGGCGACGTCCGCCTGACCCGCCGCACCCGCACCGAGACCGAGATCCTCCCCTGGGAGCTGAAGAAGCTCCAGGCGGATCCGGACAACCTGGTCACCGTCGAGGGCACGGTCATCGAGCCCTCGGGCCTCGAGAAGCTCCAGGTGACCATCGTCACCTCCCAGGCCGTCTGGCGCGGCGAGCGCGTCGTCGGCAACCTCACCACCGGCATCTTCAACTTCGACCAGTTCCGCGGCAAGTACAACTTCTTCTACCTTGAGGGCACGGACGCGGAGCGCTTCGCCGACCAGACGGTGACCGTCCACCAGCCGCGCCTGACGACCTGCGAATACCTCCTCGACGAGCATGAGCACTACTCGATCACGGCCTCGCGCGTACGCCTGATCCCCAAGCAGGCCGACCAGCGCACGAAGTACTATTCCGACCGGGGGCACTACCACCTCCACGCCTACAACTGCGTCTTCTGGATCGGCAATGTCCCCGTCCTCTGGCTCCCCTACATCTACAAGCCCGCCGAGGAGTCCGCCTGGAGCTGGCAGTTCATCGGCGGCCAGGACAGCGACTGGGGCTACTACCTGCTCACCACCAAGCGCCTGCGCATCTCCGACTATCCCGACGTGCGCACCAAGTTCTTCTTCGACATCTACTCCAAGCGCGGCATCGCCGTCGGCAACGAAATCAAGATGCGCACCCAGGACAGCTACACCGAGTCCTTCGTCTATGGCATGCACGACATGGATCCGGACGACCGCAGTGGTCGCTTCGACATCCCCTCCGAACGCTACGACCTGCGCCTCAGTCACCGCCACCACCTGACCCCGCGCATGGACTTCCGCGGCCACATTGAGAAGATCAGCGACCCGAATTTCCTCGAGGACTTTTTCGAGGGCAGCGCCCGGCAAAATCCGCAGCCCGCCACCTTCGCCGACCTCGAATACCAGTTCGACCGCCTGACCCTCTCCGCCTACGTCCACCCCCGCATCAACGACTTCGACACCGTCGTCGAGCGCCTCCCCGAACTGCGCCTCGACGTGCCCCGCCAGGAGCTCTTCGGCGGCCTCCTCTACCAGGGGGAATCGAGCTACGCCAACCTGAGGATGAAGTGGCGCGACTACGACCGGCGCCGCACCCGGGGCAACGGCGTCGACCCCCGCGACTACAGCGCCGCCCGCTTCGACACCCTGCACATGTTCTACTATCCCTTCGAGCTGATGGACTGGCTCAACCTCATTCCCCGGGCCGGCATGCGCCTGACCTACTATGCGCGCACCTCGGAGACGGACATCCGCCCGGACGACCTGAAGACGATCCTGACGGTGGACACGCTGGACGGCGAGCCGGGCGGCGACGTGCGCAACTACGACGGCACCAAGCACAACCGCCTGCGCGTCACCGGCGAGTTCGGGCTCGAGGCGAACACCAAGTTCTACCGGAGCTGGCACGGCGCGAAGAACGCCACTCTGGAGCTGGATGGCATCCGCCATGTGATCGTGCCCTACATGAACTACAACTACATCCCGGAGCCGAACGTCCACCGCGACGAGCTGTACTACTTCGACGACATCGACCGCATCACCGAGCAGAACTTCGTGCGCGTCGGCTGGAAGAACCGCCTGCAGACGCGGCGCGGCGGCTGGGACAAGCAGCACATCTACAACTGGGCGACGCTGGAGAACTACTTCGACTTCCACTTCAACCGCGAGAACGGGGTCAAGACCCGCCACTTGGGCGACTTTGGCACCATCCTCTCCTTCACCCCGTTCCCCGAACTGACCGTGAACAGCCGCCTGCTGGTCGGCCCCGCCGACGGCATCAACCGCTTCGACGCGGGCGTCGAGTGGGAGTTCCGGCGCGATTGGCGGCTCTTCGCCAACTACATCTTCCAGAACGACTACACCCAGCGCGTGCCCTACTCGATGGGCAGCTCGCTGAGCGAGATCAACTCCGGCTCCGCCTTCGCCCGCAGCTACGGGCGCAGCCAGCAGATCCGCGGCGGCCTCCGGTTCCCGATCAACGAGAAGACCCGCGGCGAGTTCGCCCTGGGCTACGACTTCGAGGACCAGGCCGTCATCGACAGCCGCATCCGCCTGATCCGCACCCTCCACTGCTGGGAGGCCGCCATCGAATACGGCCTGCGCCAGCGCCGCAACGACAACGGCGACCGCGAGAACAACCACACCGTCATGTTCACCATGAGCCTCACCGACCTGCCTTCGGTCAAGATCCAGGCCCGCCAGAACCGCACCACCGGCGGCGATGACGGGGACGAGGGCGGCGACGGTGGCGGCGACGAATAGGCCATGCCCAAGGGGGAGGCGCGCGGGAGGATCCGAGATGCCATGCGCAGACGGCCGGAAGTGGCCATTACTCGTCATGATCGCCTTCGTCACGCTCTCGGCCTTGTCGCCGGGCGGAACGGCCCAGGCGGCGGACGATGACGATACCCGCTACGACTTCCTGCCGCCCCTGGTGCCGGGCGACGAGGACGAGGCTGAATCCGCTCCGGAAATGACGGTGGCCGACGAGACGCCCCCGCCCGCCGTGGCGCCGTCCCCGACGGCATCCGTGGCGGGCCTGGCGCCGGTGCCCGACGCCGCCCGGCAGGACGAAGCCCGCCGGCAGATCCGGGAGATGTTCAAGGCCGAGTATGCCAAGGGCGGCACGGCGGACATGGCCGCACTGGCCCGCAGCCTGCGTGAGCATGCCGACAAGTCCACGCCCGGCAGTCCGGAGCGCTTTGTCCTGTTGCGCGAGTCCGTCAACCTTGCCCTCAAGGCCAAGGAAGGCATGCTCGCCATGGCCGGAGCCCGGGAGCTGGCCAAGCGATATGACCTGCCGGACAAGGCCGACTTCCTCCTGGGCGTCTGCCAGGAGGCGGCCAAGACGGCTTCCCGCAGCGAGGAGCCCCGTCGCGACCTGGGCTTCGCCTGCCTGGAGCTGGCCGATCGCCTGATCGCGGACGACCGCCTGGACGATGCCGCCACCGCCGTGGGCCTCGCCCGCAACCTGACCCTGCGCCTGAAGGACACCTCCGTCAAGGCCGCCGCCAAGGCGCAAGGCCTCGAGATCCAGCGGCTGAAGAACGAAGCCGCCCGCATCCAGCCCATGCTCAAGAAGCTGTCCGAGGATCCCGGCGACCCGGCCGCGAACCTCACAGTGGGGCGGCATTGGTGCCTTGTCCGCGAGGAATGGGACAAGGGGTTGCCTTATCTTGTTCGCGGTGACGGGTCGCTGGCGGCCGCCGCCCAGGCCGAGACGACGGCCACCACGCCACCCCAATACCTAGCGGCCGCCGATGCCTGGTGGGCCTTGACCGAGACGGAGACCGATGCCGCCGCCAAGGGGGCCCTGGCCCGCCACGCCGGCGACCTCTACGAACGTGCGCGTCCCGGCCTCGAAGGACTCGACCTGACCAAGGCCGAGAAGCGTATCGCCGACATCGAACGCCAGTTCCTCGTCGTCGCCCCGACCCAGAACCTGGCCTTGCTCCGCCAGGCCGCCCTAGCCATGAACTTCGAGAATGTCCGCGGCGGACGTGTCCCCGACCTCAGCGGCAACGGCAACCATGGCCGGACGCGCGGCAAAGTCCTCTTCCGTCCCGGGGTCTCCGGGCTGGGTGCGACCTTCGATGGCGAGACGGCGGCCATCATCATTCCCGACCACCCATCACTGCAGCTGGTCGACGACCTGACCATCGCCTTCTGGCTCCAGCCCCACCGCCTCGGCATCCGTCAGAACCCCTACAACAAATGCTACGGCGGCGAGGGGACCATCACCCTCGAACTCGGCGGCAACTTCAACTTCATCTTCGGCCCGACCGGCACCCATGCCGAGCCCTATATGGTCGCTGGTTCCGGCAAGGTTGTCGCCATCCGGCAATGGACCCATTGCGTCATCGTCCGCGACCTTCGCCGACGCGAGTGCACCTGGTACCTCAACGGCGAACTCGCCGCCAAGCGCCCGATCCCCGAGGAGATGGCCAAGCCCAAGGCCAGCACCATGGACCTGATCCTCGGCCATGGCTATGCCGGGGGCCTGGGCGGACAGCTCGACGAGGTTGTCGTCTGGGGCCGCGCCCTCTCCGAAAAGGAAATCAAGCAGCTCCACAAGCTCGGCATCGGCGGCCAGTCCTTCTGACCGCAGGACATTCGCTGAGCATGGGGTGTTCAGTGTTCAGCGTTGAGCGTTGAGCGTTGAGCGTTGAACTTTCCGACACCCTCCCTGGGCCGGGTGGAGTCGCCGATGACCAGCTCCGGGGCGACCCGGGTGACGGGTGGGCACTCCTTTCCCGCCAGGCGCGTGAGCAGGATGTCCGCCGACGCCCGCCCCAAGCCCGCCAGGGGAAAGGCGGCCCGGGTGATCGAGGTCAGTCCGGCCGACCGCAGGACATGGCGGAACTCGCCGTGGGAGCCGAAGGCGGCGACCGAGAAGTCCTGCGGCACCCGTACGCCCTGTCGGGTCAGGTTGAGGATCAGCTCCTCCGCCCACATCAGCGTCGAGCAGAGCACGGCGTCCGGCCAGCGACCATCCGGCTCGCGGACGCGGGAGAGCACCATGTCGCCGATGGCCGGGCTGAACCAGTCCTCCTCGCGGATGTCGATGAAGCGCCCCGCCA
>CAZBDL010000276.1:0-5395 GCA_964490525.1 uncultured Victivallales bacterium
ACAACCTTGGTAACGCGATTGATAGCCACCATTTTTTCGCGCAATCCATCATCGCCCCCCATGACCTTGCCCTTGACGTCATCCTCGCCATGATCATCCGCCCTCCGTCCTGATCATTATCCTTGCCTAAGGCACAGCACCGAATCTACTCCCGCCCGGCTGCCATGACAACCATGGCCGAAAAGCCAGGGCGCGGACGCGGCTCCGTCAGAACGGATCTATAACAAGCTCACGGGGACGCCGAGCCCACTTCTCCGGCGACTTTTCCGGCAAAGCGCGAAGAGTGCCATTGCGGCTCCGCCACGGGAAAGGCTTCGCTAGGAAAGCGCACCGACCACAGCCAGGTCGAAGCCGACGATCTCCGTCGGCAGAAGTTCACCGGGAACCGGCGGCGACGGCAGGACCGGCGCCGGGTGAGGCAAGGGCGCGGAATTCGAGAAGTCCAGGTCGAACCCGGCATGGCCGCAGAGGCGGCCGTCGGCCAATCGCTCCAGCCAAGGGTATGGCAGGCGCAGTCCCAGTTCCCGGCACGTGGCATCGACGAAGCGATGTTCGTCGGAGTCCGGACGCAGACCGGGGCGCCAGGCGGAGGTGAACCCGGAAGTCTCCTGCTGCAGGCAATGGAAATACTCCTCGCGGACTTCGCCATGGTCGCAAAGCCGGTAGCTCAGCGTGTCGCCGGTGTCCTCGTAGGACAAGGCCAGGGCCCGAGTGCGAAACTCGCGGGACAGTCGCGCGGCTGGATCCGCGCAGCCAAAGAGGCCGACGATGGTCCAGGCCGATTCGGCGAGACCAAGGAAGTGGGAGTAGTCGCTCAAGAAGCGGTCGGGAATGGCGGGGCGAACCGGGCCAAGATGGATGTCGCAATACCATTCGATCGCCCGCCAGTCCTGGAGCTTCTCCCGGACGGAGGAAAAGGGGGCCTCGACCGCTGCCACCCGGAAGCCGCTGCCGGCATAGTAGACGGGGGAGACCCATGGATCCGAAAGCCCCATGGCCGCTCGCGACATCTTGGCCTTGCACGCTTTTCCCATGAAAGCCTCTCCTGGCAATGGCACTACGAGGAAGAAACGGAATGGCAGAACTGCCATGAAGCCGAGCCGGGGCTCGGCAACGGCCCCGTGCCTGGGACCGCCGAGCCCCAGCTCGGCAACGGCCACAGAGATATCTTGCGAAGGCCGCAATATACCTTCACTCTTGCCGCCTGCGCCGTTCCTTTCCCGGGCGGTGCCGAGCTGGGGCTCGGCGGTCCCAGGGGCACAGCGTCCTCATGCTTTGCCGCCTGCGTCGTTCCTTTCCCGGGCGGTGCCGAGCTGGGGCTCGGCGTTCCCAGGGACGTCGTGGCTGGCGTTCGACCATGGCCAATCCTCAGGACGACGGCATAATCCAGCCTTGACCGGATTCTCACGGATGTACTTCTCGACGTTGCGCATGTGGCTGGCATCCCGGATGAACCGATCCCACGCCTCGCGCATCCACAGGGCCTTGCCGGGTATCCGCAAGTTAAGCTCGTGATTATGCGCCAACGCCCAACGACCAGTATATGACTTCCACGACTGGAGTATCCGCGAAAGACTCTCGTCAGGCTGCAGCAGCACATGCACATGATTGGGCATGATGCACCACGCCAGCAGCCGATAGCGCTGCGCATCGAACTTCAGCAAGGTCTCTTGGACGACCTCAGCGAGGGATGGATGCCGCAACGCACAACATCCCATCCCCGCATCCAGCCATTGCTCAATCCTTTTTCGGCGCGCCATGTCCCACTGCTGGGCGGGTATCTCCGCAAGCTCCGAGGCCAACCGATCAAGATGCCCCTGCGACAGAGAATCAGCCAAACGAAAGGTGACCGCCTGAATCTTGTTCAGATCATCATAGTGCGGTAGATAGCCGCGGCTATGCCAACGGGGGGACATCATGCCAATCTCACTCCCCATCATTACCCTCCCAAAAGCGCCCCGTGCCTGGGATCGCCGAGCCCCAGCTCGGCAACGGCCCAAAAAAGATCATGCAAAGGCCGCAATATACCTTCGCTATTGCCGCCTGCGCCGTTCCTTTCCCAGGCGGCCCCGTGCCTGGGATCGCCGAGCCCCAGCTCGGCAACGGCCCAAAAAAGATCATGCAAAGGCCGCAATATACCTTCGCTATTGCCGCCTGCGCCGTTCCTTTCCCAGGCGGTGCCGAGCTGGGGCTCGGCGTTCCCAGGGACACAGCGTCCTTTCGGCTCCCCCGCCTCCCTGTTTCGAATTTCGTATTTCGAATTTCGTATTTCCCCCGTCACGGGGTGGTTCCGAAGGGCGTGGTGGCGCGGCCGATGCCGTTGTCGATGACCAGGTTGTGCGCCTCTCCGTGATCCCAGCCGTTCGGCCAGGCAACCGGCAATTGGACGGCGACCCGGCTTTGGCCATCCGCGTCGTCAAGGTCCATGCTGCTTCGTCCGGCATTGCCTTTGCCATCCTGAAAGGCCAGGGGCTTTTGCACCTTGCAGGCCTTGGCCTTGACCACATCCCCGCTCGCCTTGGCCACGACATGCTCCAGCCAGACCTTGGGAGCCTTGACGCCAAACCAGTTGCCCTGCAGGTAGATGATGTCGCCAGCCGACGCCGTGTCGATCTCCGTGCCGACGGCATAGGTACCGTCGGGATAGACCCCGGCGATGGTCGGCGGAACCAGGGTCAGCTCGCCGCCGTCGAACGGGCCATCGTTGCCTGCGGCATTGGTCACGGCCACCCAGACATCCTCCATCCCGAACTCATCCACCTGGGCCACCGGCAGATAGGTCTCGGCGTCCTGCCCCGGCAGGATGGCGCGCTTGTCAAGCAGGCTGACCTTCTTCGTCCAGGTGCCCACGGCCGTCGCCGGGGCTGTCCGGTCAAAGGCCATCTTGACCGACGCCTTCTTCAGCCTCTCGCGGCCGGGATCCTTGACTGGATCGTAGTAGGTGCCGAAGACCTTCGGCTTGCGGGCAAATGCCACATCGCCGAAGGGATTGCCGTCGATGTCCTCGCCGACGTCCTCGGCATCGTAGGTGAAGACCGATCCCGGGGCCACCGTGAAGCGGTGGGGCAGCCGTGCGAAGTTCGCGGTGACGGTGCCGTCGGCGACCAGGGTGACGGTGGTGGTGGGGGCCAGGGCGTTGCCCAAGGTGAGGTGACGGGTCGCGGTCCAGTTGACGAACCCGTAGCCTTCCGCCGGGTTGGCTACGATCGCAATGGGGGTCTCGGTGGGCTGGTCGAGATGGACGCCGGCGGCTGGGAGGGCGGTGCCGCCCTCGGCCGGGCTGACAACCACGGTCAGGGTCGCGGTGGCCGGGATGGTCAGGAAGTGAGCGGTGACGGTGCAGTCCTCGGCGAAGCCGATGGTGGTCGCAGCGGCGGTGGCCGAGGCGACGACCACCCCGGCGGGGACGGCCGTCCACTGGTCGAAGTAGTAGCCGTCCGCCGGATCGGCCTGGATGGCCTGGGGCGAAGTCAGGGAGTGGGCTCCTGCGGCGGGCAGGGTCGTGCCGCCCGCGGGGGGATCGACGGCGAGGGTCAGCCAGTAGGGCACCGGCTCGGTGGCGGCGCCCTCATAAACGCCCATGTCGACCGCCGCGCCCTGGATGCGGGCCTGGCCGGCCAGGTCGAGGACCAGGCCCGCCGGGACGGCCGCATTGCTGCCGGTGTTGGCCGAGGGACTTGCCGCCGTCAGGTGCAGGCCATCGTCGGTCGTCGCATAGATGCCATCGGCCCCGGCCGGATTGCCCACGTCGAAAAACAACGGATCGACATCGATGCAGCCGGTGCCGAACCACGGCTCGCCGGCACCGCCTTGGATATTGGAATAGGTGGCCTGGACCGGGCCGAGGGAGAAGACGGCAATCGCGTTCGGGACATTGCCCCGGAAGACCGAATTGGCGAGGGTGGCGACATCCGCGGCGGACTCGGCGTAATAGGTCATGCCGCCGCCGTCGGCGGCCGTGTTGTTGTAGAACGTGTTGTTGGCGAAGGTGACATCGCAGCCGGAGCTGACCGACAGCCCGCCGCCCGAACCCGCCGCCAGACCGGCCTGGTTGTTGACGAAGAGATTTCCTGCGATGGTCGCGCTGGTGGCTCCATTGCCGGGATTGATCATGGCGCCGCCGCCGATGCCCGAGCACTGGTTTCCGGCAAAGACATTTCCGGTCACGAGCAGCGTGCCCGTGGGCAGGTTGCTGATGGACAGGCCCGAGCCTTGTCCGTTCAGGTCGAGGTTCCGGTTGCCGAGGAACTGGTTGTCGTCGACGACGATGGTTCCGCCATCGCAGTAGAGGTCGAGTCCCGCACCGCCGGTCTGGATGGGCACCCCGGGAGGGATGGGCCCGGAGGTGTTGTCCTGGAACGTGTTTCCGGTGAAGGTGATGACCGCCTGCTGGTGAAGGATGTGGATGGACATCCCGGCGGCCCCCTCATAGGAGAGGTTGTCGCTGATCGTATTGTCCTCGACGGTGATGGACGGGGCCGCGCTCTCGGTTCCCAGATGGTAGATCATGGCCCCCGCGCCATCGCAGTTGCCCACCGGGGAGGGATTGGTGTTGAGGGTGTTGTGGCTAATGGTGTTGCCCCGGACGATGGCGTTGCCGGTGGCCGTCGCCGAATCGAAGTACAGGTACAGTCCGCAGCCATCATCGGAGGTGCCGTCGTCGCAGGCGTTATGGGTGAACTCCGAGCCGGTCACGGTGATGTCGCCGTGTTGCGAGCCCAGCCAGGCGCCGGCGGTGTTGCGGATGGCGGTGCAACCGGTGACGACGCACCGGTCGACAACGGTGGGGCCGCCGCCGCCGTTGAGCACATAGAGTCCCGCCCCGTACTCCGCAAGGTTGTCGACCCGGCCCCGCTGGAACGTCAGGCCGCTGATGCGGACTTCGCCGTTGCCGTCATTGGTGATGCGCAGGACCTGGACGGCGTTGCCGCCGTCGAGGATGGTGGTCGCCGCCCCGGCCCCGATGATGGCCAGGTCGAAGTCCTCGACGGACGAGAAGTTCAAGGACGCCACCAGGTCGTAGATGCCGGCGGCGACGTTGATGGTGTCGTCAGCGCCATTGGCCTGGGCGGTGGTCAACGCCGTCTGGAACTCGGCCGGGGTGGTGACGTTGAACACCGCCGCATGGAGCGGTGCCGCCGCCAGCAGGAGCGGCAACCCACTTGCCATCGCTAAGATGCGTTTCACGGGAGACCTCCGGGGAATTGGGGTGGACACGGACTGGCACGGGCACACGAACTGACACGGAGAGATCCTGCGAAGGCCGCAATATGCCTTCACTCACTGCCGCCTTCACGGTTCCCTTCCCTGGGCGGTGCCGAGCTGGGGCTCGGCGTTCCCAGGGACACATCGTCTTCATGTTTCGCCGCCTGCGTGTTTTCCCCTCCCTTCGGCA
>CAZBDL010000277.1:0-5385 GCA_964490525.1 uncultured Victivallales bacterium
GGGTATGCCGGTTTCGCCGAAACCGGCACGGCCCGTGACGGCGTCCCGACGCCCCTCCAGCCGCACCCCGCCCGTCCCCCGCGGCCGACCCCGAGGCGCTTTCGGCGGAGCCCAACACGCCAATGCGGAGATTGGCGTTCCCGGGGCGGGGCTTGCTCCGGGGCATGGGGATGATAGACTATCGGGCATGAGCCGGGACATCATCATCAAGGGTGCGCGCCAGCACAACCTGAAGGGCGTGGACGTGGTCATCCCGCGCCACCGCCTGGTGGTGGTGACCGGACCGAGCGGATCGGGGAAGTCGTCGCTGGCGTTCGACACGCTGTATGCGGAGGGTCAGCGCCGGTATGTGGAGAGCCTGTCGGCGTATGCGCGTCAGTTCCTGGACCAGATGCAGAAGCCGGCGGTGGACCACATCGAGGGGCTGTCGCCGGCGATCGCCATTGAGCAGCGGGGTGCGGGGAGCAATCCGCGTTCGACGGTGGCGACGACGACGGAGATCTACGACTACCAGCGGCTGCTGTATGCGCATGCCGGCACGCCGCACTGTCCGCACTGCGGGCGGGAGCTGAAGGGACAGAGCGCGGAGGCGATCTGCGAGAAGCTGCTGGCGCTGCCGGCGGACCGGAAGCTGATGCTGCTGGCGCCGGTGGTCGTCGGGCGTAAGGGGGAGCACCGGGAGGTGCTGGAGAAGCTGGGGCGTGACGGCTTTGTGCGGGCGCGGGTGGACGGGAAGATGATCGAGCTGGAGGGGGAGCCGCCGAAGCTGGCGAAGACGCACAAGCACAGCATCGCGGCGGTGGTCGACCGGCTGGTGACGGGCCACGTCGAGCGCACCCGCCTGAACGACTCGGTGGAGCTGGCGCTGCGGGTGGGCGAGGGGGTGATCCTGATCCTGACCGAGCGCGAAGCTGGCGGCGAGGCCTGGGACGAGGAGCTGATCAGCGAGCACCTCGCGTGCGCGCCGTGCGGGCTGAGTTTCGGCGAGCTGCAGCCGCGGAACTTCTCGTTCAACAGTCCGTACGGGGCGTGCCCGACCTGCAACGGGCTGGGCACGCAACTGGTCTTCGACCCGGAGCTGGTGGTGCCTGATCCGGGGCTGTCGATCCGCGGCGGGGCGATCCCGCTGTGGCGGCGCGGCCCGCGGCGGCTGATCATCTACTACAACCATCTGCTGCGCTGCCTGGCGGAGCACTACCAGGCGCCCGACCTGCTCGGCACGCCGTTCAACAAGCTGTCGGAGCGGTTGCGCCAGGTCCTGCTCTTCGGCAGCGGCGAGGAGGTCATCCGCTTCGACTACTGGCGCTCGGGGCGGCGTCATCCGATGGCCAAGCCGTTCGAGGGGATCATCCCCAACCTGCAGCGGCGCTACCTGGAGACGGAGAGCGAAGAGGTGCGCAACCGCCTGCGCCTGGCGATGCGCCGCCAGGAGTGTCCGGCCTGCCATGGCGCGCGGCTGAAGCCGGAAAGCCTGGCGGTGACGGTCGGGGGGCTCGGCATCGACCGGCTGAACGCGCTCAGCGTCATCGAGGCCGACGTTTTCCTGGAAGGGCTGAAATTGACCGACGAGCAGCGCCAGATCGCCGCCGAGGTCCTGCGCGAGATCCGCAGCCGCCTCGGTTTCCTGCGCGACGTCGGCCTCGGCTACCTCACCCTGGACCGCGAAAGCGGCACGCTCTCCGGCGGCGAGGCGCAGCGCATCCGCCTCGCCACCCAGATCGGCAGCGGCCTCACCGGCGTCCTCTACATCCTCGACGAGCCGAGCATCGGCCTGCACCAGCGCGACAACCAGCGCCTGCTCGACACGCTGGTGAAGCTGCGCGACGGGGACAACACGGTCATTGTCGTCGAGCACGACCTCGACACGATCCGCCGCGCCGACCACGTCATCGATCTTGGGCCCGGGGCCGGACGCCATGGCGGCGAGGTCGTCGCCGAGGGCACCCCCGACGCCATCCAGGCGGTCGAGCGCTCGCTGACCGGGCAATTCCTTTCCGGACGCCGCGCCATTCCCGTGCCGGCGGAGCGCCAGCCCGGCAACGGCCAGTTCCTGGAGATTCTCGGGGCCGCCCAGAACAACCTCAAGGGCATCGACGTGCGCCTGCCGCTGGGGACGCTGTGCTGCGTCACCGGCGTCTCCGGCTCCGGCAAGAGCAGCCTGGTCGACGACATCCTGCGGGTCGCCCTTGACCGCCACTTCGGCATCGGCCAGGAGATTCCCGGCGCCCATCGCGAAATCCGCGGGCTGAAGCACCTCGGCAAGGCGATCGTCATCGACCAGAGTCCGATCGGCCGCACCCCCCGCTCCAATCCGGCCACCTACACCGGCGCCTTCGGCCCGATCCGCGACCTCTACGCCAAGCTGCCCGAATCCAAGCTGCGCGGCTACGCCCCCGGACGCTTCAGCTTCAACGTCAAGGGCGGGCGTTGCGAGGAATGCCAGGGCGACGGCGTGCGCAAGATCGAGATGCAGTTCCTCCCCGACGTCTATGTCACCTGCGCCGCCTGCCGCGGCCGCCGCTTCAACCAGGAGACCCTCGGTATCCTCTACAAGGGCCGCTCGATCGCCGATGTCCTGGAGATGACCGTCGACGAGGCGGTCGGCTTCTTCGCCGCGGTGCCCGTGCTGCACCGCAAGATGCAGACCCTGGCCGACGTCGGCCTCGGCTACATTCACCTGGGCCAGCCGGCCACCACGCTCTCCGGCGGCGAGGCCCAGCGGGTGAAGCTCGCCACCGAGCTCGCCCGCGTGCCCCGCGGCCACACCCTCTACATCCTTGACGAGCCGACCACCGGTCTGCACCTGGCCGACATCGAACATCTCCTCGCCGTGCTCCTGCGCCTTCGCGACCAGGGCAACACCGTCCTCGTCATCGAGCACAATCTCGACGTCATCAAGGTCGCCGACTGGATCGTCGATCTCGGGCCCGAGGGCGGCGACGCCGGCGGCGAAGTCGTCGCCGAAGGCACCCCCGAGCAGGTCGCGAAGTTCGCGACGTCGCACACCGGCCGCTACCTGGCCCCGCTGCTTGGGGGCGTCCCCGCCGCTTCCGCGCCCGCCCGCAAACGCCGCAGAAAATCAAAAGCATAGGAATTCTGTGAGGTATGGGAAGCCTGGGGAAGCATGATGCACAGAACTCCCAGACTTCACAGGGTTCCCATGGTCATGAATTATTGCCAAACGATGACTGGGATGAATCGCCAAGAACATCTGCCAACAACGCCGATTCGCATAGGACGGGAACTCCTCCATGTGCAGCGATGAGTCCATGGGATACCTCCTTGAGGTTGAAATCAACGTACTTACCGGCTTATACTGCGCGCAGTATATCTATATAATATATAGTAGCATCTGTCAAGCCGCACCCGGAAATCATCGCACCCGCGACTGGATCCTGGCCGCATCGCTTCTCAGACTCAATAATACCCCGCTTGCATCCTGTCCGACCGCATGTATGGTCTTTGACCATAGGGGCGTAAGCGCCAGCCGAAAAAAATCCGCCGCCCAGGTTATACGCCATGAAATCGCGTCATCTTGGCACATCCCGGTAGGCATATCTGGAAAAACCAACCTCAGCAGTATAATAATCGTTGGGCATATTAACGGAACAGTAATTTCCTTATGACTTCAAAGAACACATCTATCTCTACTGACTTAATTGCGCCCTGCGGGATGAATTGCCGGCTCTGCTGGAGCTTTATCAGAGATAAAAATACTTGTCCTGGCTGTCGCAGGATAGGTCAAGACCCATCTCAAAAATCTAAATGCCATAGTTCATGCAGGATTAAGAAATGCAGTCACTTTTCCAATACTAATAATAAGTTTTGCTCTGAAAAGTGTAGTAAATTTCCATGTCCAAGATTAAAACAGCTTGATGAACGTTACCGTTCAAAATTCAAAATGAGTATGATTGATAATTTAAAAATGATAAGTGATCTTGGAATTAGGGCTTTTATCCGCAAGCAAAAATCTAAATGGGCTTGTCCTGGATGCGGAGAACTTCTTTCTGTTCATCGTCCCAAATGTCGCTTTTGTGGCCACTGGTGGTATAATTAAATGGAGCCCAACAAATCGCTTCAGCGGACGGCTAACCGCCGCCGCTGAGCTCTAGCGTTCTGGTCATTGGATGAGAGATTGGCAACCGGCCTGACGGCGTGGTATAGTCGAACGGGGAGCGAATATGTTCAGGCGATTTCTGCCTCCGAGAACTCCCTGAATTATGGGCTTCAAGTGATGACGGGACAAGGAGATGTTCCTCATGAGGCCGTCGTCGGTGAACAGACCTTCCGTGCATAGGATGTTGCTTGCGGGATTCCTGATTCCCCTCACGCTGGCCGCGCTGCTCTTGTTCGGCCTTTACTGGCGAGGTTCGCAACGTCCAAACACCCCGGAAAACGTCCGTGAAGCCGTTGCGCCCACGATGGCACCGAATCCGTCCGGGGAAAGGAAGGACGAGGGATTGGCCTTGTCGCCTTCCCGCACAGCGGATCCGTCGGGCTCGGAACTATCGTTTGACCCGGCCTTGCCGTTTGCGGCAAACCTTGACCGGTTCAAGCGGCTGTGCGGGCTCGGCGGCGGCGACGCGGCGACCAACCAGCGCATTCTCGACTTCGCGGAAAGCCTCCTCGGCTGCCTGGAGGGCAATGGCGAGGTCATTGTCGCAGAACTGCAGGATCGTTCCACCCCGACGGTCTACCTCAATTTCCTGATGAGCTTTCTCCTCCGGCTCGATGTCCCAGGCAAGGACCAGCTCATCTGGGACATCGCCCTGGACGGCGAAGCGGCCGGCGATGTGCGCCAGACCGCCGCGTTCTTCCTCACCTCCACCGAGGCGACCGTGCGCAATCCGGAGGGGTTTGCCAAATTGCTTTCGGCCTCGGACGACCAGGCCAAGGTCTTCGCCCTCCAGCTGGCTGGCACCCACATGGACGAGGCGGGATATGAGCTGGTCAAGGAGACGTACGCGGATTGCCCCGACATCCATGTCCGCGTCGCGGCCCTGAACGCCATCGGGGCATCCCCGTTCGCCGGATCCCAGGAGCTGCTCCTCGAGGTCATCGCCACCACTCCAACCTCGGCGGCGGAGAGTTTCTCCCAGGATTCCCTGCTGAAGCGGGCTGCCCTGGCCCATCTCGACATGTCCCGGCCGGAGAACCACGGCCTGGCACGGGGCATTGCCGCCAATCCCGACGAGGATCCCGGCATCCGGCGGCGGGCCATGCTGACCTATGCCGCGACCGGCAGCGACGAGGCCCATGCCTTCCTGCTTGGACTCTTGCGCGAGACGCCCCAGACGGAGGCCGTCCTGATCAAGGGGGCCGTCGAGGCGTTGCTCGCCATCGGCCGCCGGGACGGGCGCGAGGCCATCCAGGCCAAGCGTGCCG
>CAZBDL010000278.1:0-5383 GCA_964490525.1 uncultured Victivallales bacterium
ATTGGCTTGTCCGTGTCGTCCGGCAGGATGCCCGTCACCCGGTCAAGCCGGTCGCGGACATCGTTGGCGGCGGCATCCAGGTCGGTGCCCCAGGTGAAGCTGATGCGCACCGAGCTGACGCCCTCCGAGGAGGACGAACTGATCTCCTCGACCCCGGTCACGGCGCTGAGCGCCTCCTCGATCGGGCGCGTCACCAGCTCCTCGATCTCCTCCGGGCTGGCATTGGCGTAGGTCGTGGTCACGCTCAGGGTCGGATAGGTGATGTCCGGCATCAGGTCGATCGGCAGCCGCAGCAGGGCCATGCCGCCGAGAATCATGACGATCAGCGTCGCCATGCCCGTGAAGACGGGGCGGTTGACCGAGAAGGCGGCAAGCTTCATGGGCTATTTCCCCGCCGGGATCTTGGCCGCATCGGGGGGGGCTGCGGGTGGTCCGCCGTCCGGCAGGAGGATCGGGGTGCCGTCGCTGAGCAAATGATGGCCGAGCGTCACCGCCAGGCCCGAGGCCGGGGCGTCGTCACCCGACAGGCTCGCCACCGGCCCGGACTGAAGGTCCACCGTCACCGTCCGGAACCGTGCCGTGCCAGTCGCGGGATCGGCCAGGAAGAGGCCGGTACGGCCGTCGCGCACCACCACGGCGGCGCGCGGCGCCAGGATCGCGTCCTCGCGCCGTGCGAACTCAATCGACGCCCGCACAAACATGCCGGGGCGCAGGAACAGGTCATCGTTGGCGACCTCGATCTCGACACGGGCCTGGCGCGACCCCGCCTGCAGCGCCGGGGCGATGCGCGCGACCGTCCCGGCAAAGCGCCGCCCCGGATAGGCGTCGGTCTCCAATTCCACCACCAGCCCCGGATGCATGGCCGCATAGTCCCGCTCGATGACATGGATGACGGCGGTCATGCGCGCCAGGTCCACCACCGTCAGCAACGGCGTGTTCGCCGCCAGCATCTCCCCCTCGTCGACGTGCCGCTCGGCCACAAACCACGCCCCGCCGGCAGTGTCCTGCGGCAGGGTGATGCGCGCATAGGAGAGGCGCACCTCCGCCCCCTTGAGGGCGGCATCCTGCTCGGCCATCTGCGCCAGCGCCACCTTGTGCCGCGCCACCTGGATCTTGTATTCCGCATCGGCCGCATCCCAGGCCATCTCCGACGTCGCCTGGCGTTCCCACAGCCGCCGCACCCGGTCCCGTTCGCGCGCCGCCAGGTCCACCGTCGTCTGCTGCTGCTCGGCCGTCGCCCGGGCCACCTCGATGGCCGCCCGCGCCTGCGCGACCTGCTGACGGTGTTCCTCGTCGTCCAGGCGGGCGATCGGCGACGACGACGACACCCGGTCGCCAAGGTTCGCCGCGATGGCCTCGAGCCGCCCGGCGATCTTGGGGGCGATGACGTAGCGGGCGCGCGGCTCCAGCGTGCCGGTGAACAGCCGCACATCGCGGATCGGGCCACGCCGGATCGCCTCGACCTCCACCGCCACCACCCCGGGGCCGCCGCGCTTCCCCCCGCCCTCCCCGGCCTTCGCCTTCGCCTCCTGCATCCGCCGCCACGCCAGCCAGCCCAGCAGGCCGACCACCACCACCAACCCCAACCCGGCGATGATCCGCTTCATACCCATGATGCACGGCTCCTTGCAAGGATGAGATACCCCCCCGGCAGGACGGGGATCCGGCTCAGGCGCCGTCGCGGGCGATCAAGGCGGCGCCGACCGGCACGGCATCGTCACTGAGCATTGAGAGGCGCATGTCAAGGTCCTCGGGGGCATAGGCGAAGAGGTTCTTGCGGGCGGCCTTGACGACGACCGGGAAGAGCTCCTTGCCGAGGGCCTCGAAGACGCCGCCGCCCAGGACGATGCAGTCGGGTCCGAGGACGGACATCATGTTGGCGCAGGCGATGCCAAGCATCTTCATGCCCTCGTGGACAACCTCGAGGGTGACCGGGTCGCCGGCCAGGTAGGCCTTGCGCAGGGCGCTGCTCTTGATGCCCTGCGTGAAGTCGTTGTCGGTCAACTCGGTGAGCAGGCTCTCGCGCCCCCGGCGGTGGATCAGCTTGTGGAAGCGCCGGCAGAAGGCAGTCTTGCTGGCGTAGGCCTCGATGCACCCGCGCTTGCCGCAGCCGCAGCGGCGTCCGCCGGCGCGGACGATCTCGTGGCCCAACTCGGCGGCGGCACCCTTCTTGCCGGTGTGGAGATGGCCGTCGATGACGATGCCGCCGCCGAGGCCGGTGCCGAGGAAGTAGCCGACGACGCAGCGGCAGTCGCGGGCGACGCCGGCCCGGGCGGCCGCGAGGGTGCCGCAATTGACGTCGTTCTCGAGGGCGACGGGCTGGCCGAAAAGCTCCTCGAGAGTGGGGCGCACCGGCTGATTGCGCCAGCCAAGGGCAGGCGCATGGAGGGCGTCGCCGCTCTCCGGATCGACCGAGGCGGGGATGGCGACGCCGACCTTGGCGATCTGCGGCCAGGGGATGCCAGCGGCGGCGACCGCCTGGTCGGCGACCGCCTTGATGCGCGCGCAAATCGCATCGACGCCGGTGGCAATCGGGGTGTCGGCCTTGGCCCGCGCCAGAACGGCATTGCGGCGGTCGATGACCACCGCCAGGATCTTCGTCCCCCCCAGGTCGATGCCCAAGGTCGTCTCGCCCGCCTTCTTCATCGCCTCACTCCTTGATCTTCTTGGGCTTGCAGAGGTGCCCCTTCTGCTTGGCGACCGCGCCGCAGGCCTTGCAGCGGAAGCGGCCCGGCTTGGCCTTGGCCTCGGACTTTCCCTTCAGGCAACCCATGATCGGCACACTCTCCGGCTGACGGATCACCTTATCCCGGATTGACCACATGTCAACAGACCGGCCACGGTGCCGCGCGGCCCGTGCCCGTTTTCGGAACGGCATGACCGGGGCTCTTACGCCGGGGAAGCCGAACGTGGCTCATCCGCCCGCCATGCGGCGTGATGGACACGGCGGCCCTCGCGCCGCCAGATGCGCTTGAACTCGGTGTCGAGGTCGGCGACGTCGGCGATCGCCGCATCGTCCCGCCGGAACAGCCCGGACGTCTCCATCACCCGGGTCACGGCCGCTAGGTAGGGCTGGTCGTCGCTGGCGAAATGGAAGACGCCGTCCGGGGTCAGCACCCGGCGCAGGCGGCCGGCGAACTCCGCCGTGAACAGGCGGTGGCGACGATGCTTGGCCTTGGGCCACGGATCCGGGCAGAGCAGGTGAATGCGGGCAACGGCGGCATCGGGCAGATGCAGGCCGACCAGGCATCGCGCCTCGGCACGCAACACCCGCAGGTTCGCCAGGCGGGCCCCGGCGCCCTTGCTCGCCAGGCGGCGAAGGCGGCCAATCATCACGTCCGCACCCAGCACCAGGCGCTCCGGATAGCGCGCCGCCAGGGCGCAGGTGAAGCCGCCCTTGCCGCAGCCCAGATCCAACTCGACCACCTGTCCGGGCGCAAAGGCGAGCAGCGACCAGGCCTCGTCGAGCATCTCGATCGGCAGCGGCACCCGCTTCCTGCCGGACGGGGGCGGGACAACGGCAGCGACGCTCATTCCGCGCCGTCCCAACAGTAGGTGCACAGCCGTTCCTTGGGCAGGCCAATGGCCTGGACCAGGTCAGGCAGGCGCTGGAAGCGCAGCGAGGTCAGGTTCAGCTCATCGCGGATCATCGCCACCATCCGCTCGAACTTCTCCCCCTCGCCGGTCGCGTACGGCGCCAGGTCCGGACGGTCGCAACCCTCGATCTCGCGAATCGCGCGGCGTCCTGCCAGGTCGAGGTCCGAGCGGGACCGTGAAAAATTCAGGAACTTGCAGCCGTAGATCAGCGGCGGACACGCCGGACGCATGTGGATCTCCCGCGCACCGGCCGCATACAGGCGGCGGATCGTGTCCCGCAACTGCGTGCCGCGCACGATCGAGTCCTCACAGAAGAGGATCCGCTTGCCGTCGATCAGCTCCTGGATCGGAATCAGCTTCATCCGCGCCACCATGTCGCGCACCCGCTGGTCCTGCGGCATGAAGCTCCGCGGCCAGGTCGGGGTGTACTTCACGAAGGGACGGCAGAACGGCACCCCCGCGCGGTTGGCATAGCCAATCGCGTGACCCGTGCCCGAGTCCGGAATGCCCGCCACCGCGTCCAGCTCGACCGTGTCGCGCTCCGCCAGCATCTCGCCACAACGGTTGCGCACGACCTCGGTGTTGATCCCCTCGTAGGACGATGAGGGATAGCCAAAGTACACCCACAGGAAGGAGCAAACCCGCAGGCAGGCGTTCTGGGGAGCGACGGTCTCCGCGGCGTCCGCCGTGACATGCATGATCTCGCCCGGACCAAGGTAGCGGACAATCTCATAGTCGAGGTTCGGGAAGGCCGTCGTCTCCATCGCCACCGCATGCCCCCCCTCCTTCCGGCCCAGGATCACCGGCGTCCGCCCGAACCGGTCGCGTGCCGCATAGATCCCGCCTTCCGTCAGCAGCAGCAGCGAGCAGGATCCATCGATCGCCTCCTGCGCGGCGCGGATGCCTGCGGCGAAGGTCGCCTCACGGTTGATCAGGGTTGCCACCAGCTCGGTCGGGTTGATCTCGCCGCCGCTCATCTCGGAGAAGTGCGTGGCCCGCGTCTCGAAGGCCTTGCGGGCCAGCTCCGCGAGGTTGTTGATCCGGCCGACGGTGACGATCGCATATGTCCCGAGGTGCGAGCCGATGATCAGCGGCTGATCCTCGAAGTCGCTGATCACGCCGATGCCCAGGTTGCCCCGCAGGCGGGCCAGGTCGGTCTCGAACTTCGAGCGGAACTGCGCGTTGGTGATGTCGTGGATGAAGCGCACGATGCCCCGGGACCCGACGATCGCCATGCCCCCGCGCCGCGTCCCCAGATGGGAATGGTAGTCCGTGCCGTAGAACAGGTCGCCGACGCAGTCGCCGTGCGTCGCCGCCGCAAAGAATCCACCCATGTCAACCATCCCTTCCTTTGGATCGACGCCTGTCCGCTCTTCGCCCGGATCCGTACTCTAGCCCCCCATCCCAACCTTTTCACCCCCCAACCCCCGCCGTTCCGGCGGGGAAATGCAAAATCCGAAACCCCAAGCACGTCGCCTCCCGGTGTTTTCTTACAAGTAAGACGGAATGTGCGTGAAACATGCCGTCCGGAACGCCATTCCGAGATCGTGACGGTTGCCCCCGCCACGGCATCGAGCACGAACCCGAGCGAAGCTTCGCGCAAGGTAGGAGCCCGCTCCCCCTTCGACAGGCTCAGAGCAGGCTGCGGGCGAACCCCTGTCTCCCAAAGAACCAACCCGAGGACGAGGACGAGGACGAGCACGAGGACGAGCACAAGCACGAGCACGAACCCGAGCGAAGCCTCGCGCAAGGTAGGAGCCCGCTCCCGCGGGCGAACCTCTGTCTC